>NZ_PSUU01000024.1:0-55671 GCF_002932015.1 Rathayibacter sp. AY1H3 | reverse complement strand
GCTCGTCGCGGAGGCGCGCCTCGACCTGGGTGCGCTGCGCCGTCGTCAGCTTCGCGAACGCGTCCCGGTGCACCTGCTCGAGCTGCTCGGGGTCGGCGGTGCGGAGGGGGAGAGGCTCATGGGGGACCGTTCTCGAGGGGGAGGACGGTGGGGGAGCCGTCGGTGCTGACGCTAGGGGAGCGGCGCCCCGGATGACCCCGAACGGGTGACCCCAGAACGGGCCGGATGTGCGCGACGGCAGCGGATCCGGTCGTCCGGCGGGCGGAACCGTCTGGAAGGCGAGCGTCCTCTCAGCCTCCCGCCACCGGCACGATCCGCAGCCGGCTCATCGCCCAGACCAGCGCCCCCGACGCGAGGAACGCGACCGCGATCCCGACGACGAACACCGACACCTGCCCGTACCCGGTCGCGGGATCCAGGAACGGATAGGGCACCCAGCCGTCCGTCGCTCCGCGGATCAGCACCACGACGAGCCAGACGATCGGGTAGACCACGACCAGCCAGAGCCTGCGCCACGGCAGCGGAGGGCGATCCGCGAGCAGCAGCCAGTCGAGCAGTCCGTAGACGGGGAACAGCACGTGCATGACGGTGTTGGCCCACGGCAGCGCCACTCCGCCCGCCACATCGGTGAGGAGGGTGTTGTACACGAGGCCGACGACGATGATGTACCCGGTGAAGGCACCCCGCACCAGTAGGAGCCCGCTGGGCGCGGGGCTGGGGCGGAGCGCGAGCACGGCGGTGGCTCCGAGCACGACGGCCAGCACGATGTTGCTCTGGATGGTGAAGAAGCCGAAGAAGTTGAACGGGTTCAGCGGCGTCCGAGAGGCGGTGTCGACGGCCGTCGCGATCACGGCCACCAGAACGGCGGCGGCCACGAGGAGGCGGAGGAGCGCGACCGGCACGCGGGCCGACTCCGCCCGGGAGGAGGGAGCGGGCGGCGTCATCGCTCGAGCGTAGCGCCGGAGCGCCTACCCTGTCCCCGTGCTCACGATCGGTGTCGACCTCGCTGCGGAGCCGGTGCGCACCGCTCTCGCCGCCCTCGAGTTCTCCGGCGGCCGGGCCGTCGTCCGCTCGCTCGTACTCGGCGCCGAGGACGCGACGATCGTCGATGCGTCACGGGACGCGGCGGTCATCGGGATCGACTGCGCGTTCGGCTGGCCGGTGGAGTTCGCGGCGTTCGTCTCCGCGCACACGCGACGGGAGGTCTCGCCGCGGACGCTCGCGGGACGCGACTGGCGCCGCCGCCTCGCGTACCGCGAGACGGACCGGGTGGCGCGCGAGGTCACCGGCCGCTGGCCGCTCAGCGTCTCGACCGACCGGCTCGGGATGACCGCGATGCGCTGCGCGGAGCTGCTCGACGCCTTCGCCGCGAGCGGGGAGGACGTCGACCGCTCCGGGAGCGGACGGCTCGTCGAGGCGTACCCGGCGGCGGCGCTGCGGCTCTGGGGAGTGGACACCACGGGGTACAAGACGCGACCGGAGGCCGTGGCGCTCGCCGCGGAGTCGCTGCGACGGGCCGCACCCTGGCTCGATGTGCCGGCGCCCGCGCTCGCGCTGATGAGCCGCTCCGACGACGCGTTCGACGCCGTCGTCGCCGCTCTCAACGCCCGCGCCCACGCCCTGGGCGCGACCATGCCGGTGCCTCCCGAACTGCAGGAGGCGGCGGAGGCCGAGGGGTGGATCGCGGTCCCGACCGGATCGCTCGCGGAGCTCGCGGGCTGATCCGGCCGTCTCGACGGGTGTGCGCTCAGGCCGGGATCTTCGCCCCCAGCAGGCCGGCGGCGACCTCGGCGGCCCGCTCGGCCTCCTCGACGGTCGAGAAGGGTCCGGTGGGGACGAGGGAGGGCGCGGTGGTCAGTCGGGCGTCGATCTCGAGTCGGAACCGGGGCAGCTCCGCCCCGGGAACGACGACGATCCTGACTCCGTTCCGGCTCCATCGCGCGGGTTGGATAGAAGAAATCTGTGTCATGGTGCTCTCCGCTTTCGCGATCATCCGCACGGGTGGCTGACGCCTCGACCGTGCACGCTTCACGCTACGTCCGGTGCCCGTCTCTCCGAACGGGCTTGACCTCTCAGGCTCGTCGGGCATAGCGCGTCACTGCAGTCGGTCGAGGGTGTCGCTGATCCGCCGCAGGCACTCGATGAGGACCGACATCTGCGCGGCGTCCAGGTCGGCGAGTACCTCGCCCTCGGCAGCGACGAGATTGCGCATCGCCTCGTCGACCCGCTTCGTGCCCCGCGGGGTGAGCGAGACGATCTTGCTGCGGGAGTCGGCGGCGTTCTGCTCGCGGACCACGAGCCCGCGGGCCCCGAGGCGGTCGACGCGGCTGGCGAGGTTGCCGCTGGACAGCGCGAGGTGCGTGGCCAGTGCCGAGGGCGTCATCCCGCCCTCCCCGCGCTGCCGCAGCAGCGAGAGGAGCTCGAACTCCCACGGGGCGAGATCGCTGACGGCGAAGGACTGCCGCCGCACCTCCTGCACGCGCGGGCTGAGCCGGCGGAGGCGGGAGACGACGTCCAGAGGCGCGAGATCGAGGTCGGGCAGGGCCCCGGCCCACGCGTCGATCACCAGATCGACATCGTCGTCTTCGCGCATGCCCCGATTATCCCCGGACGGCGCGGGCGCCGACGACGGGTGGTCCGGGGAGGCCGGCGTGCCTAGCCTGTGCGGACGACGGGCGGACCGGTCAGGCGCGGGCGGCCCGGACGTAGGCGACGATCGCGTTGGCGTGGCCGTGGCCCAGGCCGTGCTCGGTCTTCAGCCAGGTGACGACCTGCATGTGCGGCTCGGAGCGCAGACGCTCGTCGGCGAGGTCGAGCCAGTCCTGGACGGGACGGCCGTAGGTCTTCTCGATGCTCGGGAAGTACGAGGCCGGTCCCTTCGGCTTCGCACCGTCGGCGGGCGGTTCGGGAGCGAGCACGCGGTCGGTCATGCGGTCACGATAGCGAGCCGCGGTCAGGTCGTGTAGGCCGAGGGGTCGAACCGGCCGAGCTCCTCGCGGAAGGCGAAGGCGAAGTCGGGCCAGAGCAGGGTGAGTCGCCGGTTGTCGTCCAGGTACCAGCTCTCGCAGCCCCCGTTGGTCCAGACGGTGTCGGCGCTGAGGGCGTCGAGCCGTGCGACGGAGGCGGCCTCGGCCTCGGCGGTGACCTCGAGCCGGTCGGCGCCGGAGACCGCGAGGTGGTCGAGCGCGGCGAGCACGTAGGCGATCTGCGTCTCGATCATGTGCACCGCGGAGTTGTGGCCGAGGCTCGCGTTGGGGCCGTTGACGACGAAGAGGCTCGGGAACCCGTGGACCGCGGTCGACTCGTAGGCGACCATGCCGTCGGCCCAGTGGTCGGCGAGGAGGACGCCGCCGCGGCCGCGGATGCGCCGGGCGAAGGGCGGCCGCGTGGAGTGGAAGCCGGTCGCGAAGACGAGCACGTCGACCCTGTGCGGGACGCCGTCGTCGCCGAGCGCGGCGCCCTCCTCGATGCGCCGGAGCGGACCGGGGACGACGCGGACGTGCGGCTGCGCGAGAGCGGGGTAGTAGTCGTCCGAGAGGAGCACGCGCTTGCAGCCGATCTCGTAGTCCGGAGTCAGCACGGCGCGGAGCGCGGGATCGATGATCTGCGCCTCGAGGTGGCCGAGCGCCTCCGCCCGCAGCCGGTCGATGGCCTCGGGCACGGCGACGCGGCCGGCGAAGCCGAGCTCGGCGCGCCAGAACAGCTCCTCGCGGAGCCTCGCGAGGGCCCCGGGCGCGCGGGAGAGGGTTCGGCGCTCCTCCGGCGGGTACGGGCGGTTCCGGCGGGGGACGACGTACGGGGCCGAGCGCTGGAAGAGCACCACCTCGGCGGCGCGCTCGGCGAGGTGCGGCACGATCTGCACGGCGGAGGCTCCCGAGCCGACGATGCCGACGCGCTTCCCGTCGAGGTCGACGTCGTCCCTCCAGCGGGCGGAATGGAAGGCGGGACCCGCGAACGAATCCAGGCCCGGGACGGCCGGGAGGCGGGGCTCGGAGAGGCGCCCCGCGCAGACGAGGAGGACCGCGGCGGAGTAGTCGCCCCGGGAGGTGCGCACCCGCCAGCGGTGCGCCTCCTCGTCGAAGACCGCCTCGAGCACCTCGGTCCCCAGCCGGAGCCGGGGCGCCAGGCCCTCCTTCTCGACGACGCGCTCGAGGTAGGACTGGATCTCGGCCCCGGGGGCGTAGAACGCCGACCAGTCGGCCTCGGGGGCGAAGGAGTAGGAGTAGAGGTGCGAGGGGATGTCGCAGGAGACTCCGGGGTAGACGTTGTCCCGCCAGGTCCCGCCGATCCGCTCGGCGCGCTCCAGCACGACGAACGAGGTCCCGCCGCGGCGCTCCAGGCGGACCGCGGCTCCGAGCCCGGCGAACCCGGCGCCGATCACGACGACGTCGACGTCCATCAGACCGTCGTCCTCGCCAGGACGCTGCCCGCCGGGTCGCGGTGCGGATCGGCGAGGAAGTGCTCGAGGACGGCGAGGAGCTCGGCGGGCCGCTCGGCGAGCACCGCGTGACCGGAGTCGAGGACGGCGTAGCGGGCGTCGTCGATCGCGCCGAGCAGGGCCTCGGCGCCCTCGACGCCGGCGACGGCGTCGGCGGAGCAGCCGACCACGAGGGCGGGAACCCGGCAGTCCGAGGCGGCCGCAGCGACGTCGGCCCGGGCGGAGGCGGCGAGCATCCTGGCGACGTCGGCGCCCCACGGGGAGGAGGCGGTGGCCGAGCGGACGGCGAGGAGCCGAGCGGCCTCCTCCTGCGCGTCGGGCGGGAGCATCGGCCAGAGGCGCGCCGCGCGGAGGAGGCGCTCCGTCGGCCGCAGCCATCCGGCCACGAGGGCGAGGGCGCGCACCCGCCGATCGCCCGCGGCGAGGGCCACGGCGGCTCCGAGCGAGTGGCCGATCAGGACGGCCTCGTCGGCGCCGAGCGCGTCCAGGGAGGCGCGGACCGCGGCGGGTCCGTCGAGCCAGGGGTCGCCGAGATCGGCGAGCTCGAGCGCGGCGACGCGGTGGCGCCGCGCCAGCATCGGCAGCAGCAGCCCGGTGTCGCTCCGCGCGCCCCGGCCGACGCCGGTCAGCATCAGGACCGCGCGCGGGCTCCCGGCGCCCGCGGTCAGCAGCCGCACGGTGGCGCTGTCCGACTCGATCCGCTCCTCCCGGACCAGCTCGGCCTGGCGCCGCAGGTACTCGGAGCGGGTCATGACGCCCGGCGGGTCCCGCGGACCGGGAGGCGCATCCGCTGAGGACCCGCCGCTGCGACGGGCTCCGCCCGCAGCGCCCTCTCCGGCGCGACCACGCCGTACGTCGTGGTGCGCTGGCGCCAACCGCGGCCGATCTCGCCGCTCAGCCGGGCGACGGTCGCGATGTCGAGCGAGCGGTAGGCCTCCGCTCCGGCCTCGGGCCGCAGGGCCCCGTCGAGCAGCAGGCCGCCGAGGTCGTCCGCCCCGCCGCGGAGGAGGACCTGCGCCGCGTGCAGTCCGAGCTTGGTCCAGGCGGTCTGCACGTGGGCGATCCGGCCGTGGAGGACGAGCCGTGCGACGGCGTGCACGGCGCGGGTCTCGCGGAGGGTCGGCCCGCCCCGGCTCGCGCGCACCACGGAAGGAGGCGCCTCCGCCGGGACGAAGGGCATCGCGATGAACTCGGTGAAGCCGCCCGTCTCGTCCTGGATCGCCGCGAGCGTGCGCAGGTGCGCGAGCTGCTGCTCGGGGGTCTCGACGTGTCCGTAGACCATGGTCGAGGTGGAGCGGAGGCCGCTGCGGTGCGCGGCCGTGATCGCCTCCCGCCACTCGGCCACGGTCGGGTCCGTCCCCTCGCTCAGGACGGCGCGGACGTCGTCGTCGAGGATGCGGGCGGCGGTCCCCGGGACGGAGTCCACGCCGGCCTCGCGCAGAGCGTCGAGCATCTCGGGCAGGGTTCGGCCCGTACGCCGGGCGACCTCGAGGATCTCGCCGGGCCGGTAGGCGTGCAGGTGCAGCGAGGGCTGCCGCTGCTTCAGCGTGCGGACGATCAGCAGCAGATCGTCGCCCGGGTGCTCCGGTCCGATCGCGCCCTGGAGGCAGAGCTCGGTGGCGCCGAGCGCGACCGCCTCGTCGGCGAGCTCCTCCAGCCGCTCGACGGTCAGATCGCCGACTCCCCAGAGCGAGGTGTCGATGTTGCGGTTCACGACGACCGAGACCTCGTCGCCGGCGGCGTCGTGCCGCAGGTCGTCCGCCAGAGCGGAGAGGGCGTCGAGGTCGTCGCCGTCGGCTGCGAGCAGGGCGAGGTAGTCGGCGTCCTCGAGACCGGCGGGGTCCGTCTCCGCCCGGGCGAGCACGGCGCCGAGGGCGGGCGCGACCGGTCTGGGCAGGGGGTCGAGCGAGTCGCGGTAGGGCCGGGGGAGGACCGCCGCCGCCTCGTCGGCGAGCCAGGTCCCGCGGTCGGCGAGTGCCTCGACGTAGGGAGCGACGCGCGGATCGATCCAGGTGGCCGAGTCGCGGAGGTACTGCGGGTGGGCGGTCAGCCGCTCGTGCAGCCGGTAGCCGGCCGCCGCGGTGAGCCGCGCGAGGTCGTCGATGTTCGGCCAGGGGCGCTCCGGATTCACGTGATCCGCCGTGAGCGGGCTGACACCGCCCCAGTCGTCGACCCCGGCGCGCAGCAGCAGCCCGAGCTCCTGCTCGTCGGTGAGGTTCGGCGGCGCTTGGATCGTCGCCTCGGCGCCCAGCACGAGGCGCGCGACCGCGACGTTGGCCACGTACTCCTGCAGCTCGAGGTCGACCTCGTTCTGCATGGCCGTCCGCGGCTTCGCGCGGAAGTTCTGAACGATGCACTCCTGCACGTGGCCCCACCGCTCGTGGGACTCGCGGATCGCGAAGAGGGCGTCCGCCCGCTCCGCCGCGTTCTCGCCGATGCCCAGCAGCACGCCGGTGGTGAAGGGGATGCGGCTGCGTCCCGCGTCCTCGAGCACGCGCAGGCGCAGCGCCGGGTCCTTGTCCGGGGAGCCGTAGTGCACGCCGCCCTTCTCGGACCAGAGGCGCTCGGCGGTCGTCTCGAGCATCATGCCCATCGAGGGCGCGACCGGGCGGAGCCGCTGCAGCTCGGCCCACGACATCACGCCGGGGTTCAGGTGCGTGACCATGCCCGTCTCGCTCATCACCAGGACGGCCATCGCGCGCACGTACTCGAGCGTCGAGGCGTAGCCGTGCTCGGCGAGCCAGGCGCGGGCGACCGGCCACCGGTCCTCCGGGCGGTCGCCGAGCGTGAACAGGGCCTCCTTGCAGCCGAGCGCGGCACCGGCGCGGGCGACCTCGAGGATCTCCTCCGGCTCCATGAAGGTCGACTCGCGCTTGGCCGCGAGCCCGCCCGGCGTCTCCACGAAGACGCAGTAGTGGCACCGGTCGCGGCAGAGCTTGGTCAGCGGGACGAAGACCTTCCGCGAGTAGGTGACGACGCCGGGCCGTCCGCGGCGGGCGAGTCCGTCGTCGCGCAGGCGGCCGGCGGCCTCCAGCAGCAGGTCGAGGTCGTCGCCGCGCGCGCCGAGGAGCTCCTCGGCGGTCTCGCGCGTCAGCGCCTCGCCGCGGTCGAGCCGGGCGAGCAGGGTGGCCGTGGTCATGCGGGAGCGGCCCTTCCGAAGGGGGTCGTGGCGGAGGCGGGAGGTCAGAGCGCGCGCAGCCGCGGCGCGAGGTCGCGCTCGAAGGCGTCGAAGAAGCGCTGCTGGTCGTCGCCCGGGGCGTGGAAGACCAGGTGGGTGAAGCCCGCGTCGACGTAGGGCTTGATCTGCGCGACCGTCTCCTCGGGGTCGGAGCCGACGATCCAGCGCTTCGCGACCTGCTCGATCGGCAGCTCGTCGGCGGCGCGCTCCATGTCGACCGGATCGGTCAGCGAGTGCTTCTGCTCCGGCGACAGCGAGAGCGGCGCCCAGAAGCGCGTGTTCTCGAGCGCGAGCGCCGGATCGGGATCGTAGGAGAGCTTGATCTCGATCATGCGGTCGATGGTCGAGGAGTCGCGATCGGCCGCCGCGGCGCCCGCCTCGACGGCGGGGAGCAGCTTCTCGGTGTAGAGCTCCATGCCCTTGCCCGACGTGCAGATGAAGCCGTCGCCCGCCCGGCCGGCGTACTTGGCGACGACGGGGCCGCCCGCCGCGATGTAGACCGGCACGCCGCTCTCGGGCTTGTCGTAGATCGACGCCTCGTGCGTGGAGTAGTACTCACCGTCGAAGGTGACGCGGTCGCCCGCCCACAGCGCGCGCATCAGCCGCACGGCCTCGCGCAGGCGGGCGAAGCGCTCCTTGAAGTCGGGCCAGGTCTGCTCGCCCGCGCCCTGGTAGCCGGTGGCGACCTCGTTCAGCGCCTCGCCGGTGCCGACGCCGAGCATGATCCGCTCGGGGTAGAGCACGCCGAGCGTGCCGAACGCCTGGGCGATGACGGCGGGGTTGTAGCGGTAGTGCGGGGTCATGACGGAGGTGCCGAGGGTGATGGTGGAGGTGCGCTCACCGGCCGCGGCGAGCCAGGCGAGGGAGAACGGCGCGTGCCCGCCCGTGTGCCGCCACGGCTGGAAGTGGTCCGAGACGACCGCGGTCTCGAAGCCGTGCCGCTCGGCGCCGACCGCGAGCTCGACGAGCTCCCGGGCGCCGAACTGCTCCGCCGATGCCTTGTACCCGAGCGTGATCGTCATCTGCAGCCTTCGTGAGAGGTGGGACGGCTCCCGGAGCGGGAGCGGCCCCTCCATTCTGCGCCTGCCGCGGCGCCCGGCGGGACGGGTGGACGCACCCGGGGGAGGCGTGCCCCGATCCCGCGCTGGGGAGGAGCGTCAGGCCGGCGGAGCGGCGATGTTCACCATCCAGCCGACGCCGTAGCGGTCGACCAGCATCCCGAAGCGGTCGCCCCAGGGCGAGGCCACCAGCGGCTCGACGACCGTGCCGCCCTCGGCCAGGCCGTCCCAGTAGCCGCTCAGCTCGGCGTCGTCGTCGCCGAAGAGCGCGATCGTGATGCGGGCGCCGCTCTCGGCCGGGCTCGAGGAGGGGGAGTCGGAGCCCATCAGGATCATCCCGCTCGGCGTGACGAGCTGGGCGTGCATGATCCGGTCCTGGTCGGCCGGATCCGCGCTCATCCCGAAGTCGCCGAAGCGGCTGGAGCTGAGCTCGCCGCCGAGGACGTCCCGGTAGAACTCCATCGCCTCCTGCGCGGAGCCGTCGAAGCCGATGTAGGGGCTCAGTGAAGTGGGCACGGCACGCCTTTCCGTCGAGGTGCGCCCAGTATCTCCGCGTCCCGACGCGAGCACCAGGGGCGTCCTGCAGAAGGTCCGCCCCCGGTCCTCAGAGCTCGTCGCGGGTGGGCGGGTTCGCGCCGGAGCGGGAGGTCGTGATGCCGGCGACGTGCGCGGCGTGGCGGCCGATCGCGTGCAGGGCGGGGCCGTCGAGCAGCATCCCGTTCGCGGCGCCGAGGCCCTGGCGGAACGCCTCGTCGAGGATCGCGCCCATCGCGGAGTCGCCGGCGCCGATCGTGTCCGCCACCACGATCCGGGCGGCGGGCACGGTCACCCGCGTGACGGCCGAGGCCAGCAGAAGTCCCTCCGCGCCGCGGGTGACGACCGCGAGCTGCGACCCGAGGGAGAGCAGCCGGCTGAGGACCTCGTCGAGCTGCATCGTCGGGTAGAGCCACTCCGCGTCCTCATCGCTGAGCTTCACGACCTCGCACGCGGCGGCGATCCGCTCGAAGCGCGCGAGCGCCTCGGCGTGCGCGCCGACCAGAGCCGGGCGGATGTTCGCGTCGACGCTCGCCGTCACTCCGGCGGGCAGAGCCTCGAGGAGCTCGAGCACGGCGGATCCGCCCGGCTCGAGGAAGATCGCGATGGAACCGGTGTAGACGTGGGAGGCGCCCTCCGGGTCCGCCGCCGGCGGGTTCCAGGAGAGGTCGAAGACGTAGCGGGCCGACCCGTCCGCGGCGAGGACCGCCCGAGCGGTGCTGGTGCGCTCCGAGTCGCCGTGCCGGACCTCCACTCCGGAGGCCTCGAGGTGGGCGCTGATGCGGCGGCCGCGCTCGTCGTCGGCGATGTCGGTGACGAGGGTCGCGGGTCGCCCGAGTCGGGCGAGCGTGAGGGCGACGTTGGCCGGGGAGCCGCCGACGTGCTCCGTGGCGCTGCCGTCGCGCTCGACGATGTCGATCAGCGCCTCGCCGATGACCAGGGTGCGGGAAGCCGGGCTGACGCGCTCGTCGGTGGAGGACATGCCGACATCATGCCGGGTGACGGGGTCGCCCCGCGACGCGCGGGGCCGACCGGCGCGAGCGGCTCGCGTCCCGACCGCGGTCTCAGCCCCGGGCGCGCAGGTCCGCCAGCACCGCGTCCACGGTCGTGATCTCGATCAGCGGCGCGTACAGGGACATGGCGTCGAGCGCGCGCTGGTGGTCGGCCTCGGAGGCGCCCGCGCAGGCGTCCGCGGCGACCCTGACCCGCACTCCGGCGTCCGCGGCCGCCAGCGCCGTCGAGAGCACGCAGCAGTCGGTCGAGACGCCGGTGAGCACGAGCTCGCGGGAGTCGTCGAGCTCGGCCTCGAGCTCGGGCCCCCACTTGCCGAAGGTCGTGGCGGTGATCGTGCGGTGGCCCTCGAACCCGGCCACGAGCTCGTAGAGCCGGTCGCTCTCGGGGACGAGCGCGAACGGCCATTCGCGGTAGTAGGGGATCCACGCGCCGGCGGGCCGCTCCGGGGCGACGAAGCGGGTGGTCACGACCCGCTCGCCGAACGCCGGGAGGAGCCGGCGGGTCCCCTCGGCCGCGCGCTCGAATCCGCCGGATCCCCACGGCGACTCGGCGTCGGCGAAGACGTGCTGCAGGTCGATCGCGACGAGCAGGCTCACGCCGAGGCCTCCTGGCGGCGGACGGCCCCGCGCGAGAGGGCGAGCGTTCCCGCGAAGCCGATCACGAGCGCCACGAGGACGCCGAGGTTGGCGCCGGCCCAGTCGCCGTCGCGGCCGCCGAGCGGGCCGAGGAGGTAGCCCTCCCACTCGAACCCGGGGGAGTAGTTGACCACCAGGCCCCAGCCGACGACCGCGCCGATCAGCACGAGGGCCACGGGGACCGCCGAGACGCTGCCGTAGCGGCCGCGGGAGTCGTACAGGGCCTCCTGGTCGTAGTCGCGCCGGCGGAGGAGGAGATCGGCGAGGAACACGCCGAGCCATACCGCGATCGGCACGCCGAGGGTGATCAGGAAGCCCTGGAACGGGCCGAGGAAGTCGCCCGCGACGAACACGACGTAGACCGCTCCGAGGACCATCAGCACGCCGTCGATCCCTGCGGCCACCGGCCGCGAGACCTTGAGCCCCGTGCTGAGCAGTGCCAGGCCCGAGGAGTAGATGTCCATCACGGCCCCGCCGATCAGGCCGAGCAGCGCGACGACGATGAAGGGGAGCAGGAACCAGGTCGGCAGGATCCCGGCGAGCGCTCCGATCGGGTCCGCGGCGATCGCGTCCGAGAGCTCCTGCGAGGAGCCGGCCAGCAGCAGGCCGACCACCACCAGCACGACGGGCGCGACCGCTCCGCCGATCGTCGTCCACGCGATCACTCCGCTCGTGCGGGCACCGCGGGGGAGGTAGCGGGAGTAGTCGGCCGCGGCGTTCACCCAGCCCAGCCCGAAGCCGGTCATCATGAACACGAGCCCGCCGATGACCGCGGCGGCCGAGCCCGCGGGCAGGGCGCCGACGGCGGCGAGGTCGATCCGGTCGAGGACGAGCACGACGTAGACCACGGTCAGCACGGCGGTCGCGACGGTGATCGCGAGCTGGAGCCGCATGATCAGGCGGAAGCCCGCGATCCCGGCGATCACGATGAGCGCGGCGACCACGATGAGCGCGACCACCTTGGTGAGCACGCCCCCGTCCCAGCCGAACTCCTCGAACACCGTCGCCGTCGCGAGCACCGCGAGGGAGGCCAGCACCGTCTCCCAGCCCACCGTGAGCAGCCAGGAGATCACCGAGACGAGGCGGTTGCCGTCGACCCCGAAGGCCGCCCGGCTGAGCACCATCGTGGGGGCGGAGCCGCGCTTGCCGGCGACGGCGACCAGACCGCAGAAGAGGAACGAGACGACGATCCCGATCACGCTGACGAGCGTCGCCTGCCCGAAGGAGAGGCCGAAGCCGAGGAGGAAGGAGCCGTAGCTCAGCCCGAGCACGGACACGTTCGCGGCGAACCACGGCCAGAACAGGTCGCGGGGGCGGCCGTGCCGCTCCGACTCCTGGATCGTGTCGAGGCCGTTCAGCTCGATGCCGCTTGCGGGGCGGGTGCTCGGACGATCGGGGGAGGTCATCGCGTCCTCGTTCTCACGGGTGCCGGCCCTGCGCCGGAGCTGTGACGAACCTACAGCGCCCCGCGCTCGAACAGCAGCCGGAGCGATTCGAGGTCGTCCGCGACCCGCGCGCAGTCCTCGTCCCAGTCGTCGAGGCTCATCCCGGGGCGCCGCCGCACGGTGAAGGCCACCTCGGCGCCGTCCCCGTTCACGAGCACCCGGAGCGGATTGTCCACCACCGTCCCGTCGGGGAGCGTGACCTCGTGGTCCGCGACGCCGAACGGGTTCTGCGGGGCGAAGCGCACCTCGACCCGGCCCATCGGCGAGTCGGCGAACCAGCGTCCGTCGACCTGCTCGAGCGCGGAGGAGGCGAGGCCCGCGGCCCACCGCGGGAGGTTCGCCGGGTCGGAGACGAAGGCGTACACCTCCGCGGCCGGAGCCTCGATCACGACGCCCACGGGGCGCGATTCGTACAGGGTCATCCGCTCGTCCTTCCTCTGCAGCCGGTCAGTGCTCGTCGCCGAAGCTGGCGACCAGCAGCGCGGCGAGCGCCGTCCGCTCCAGCATGCCCTCGATGCCGATCGCCTCGCTGCGCGCGTGCGCCCCCTCGCCCGGGGCGCCGAGCCCGTCGAGGACCGGCAGGCCCAGCGCGGCGACGAGGTTGCCGTCGCTCGCCCCGCCGACCGCGATCTCGCGGAGGGGGACGTCGATCCGCTTCGCGACCCGCTCGGCCCTGCGGTAGAGCGCGGCGACGGAGGCGGTCCGCTCGAAGACGGGCCGCTCCCAGGAGCCGCGCACCTCCAGCCGGATGCGCGGGTCGGCGGCGGCGAGCGCGTCGAGCTCGGCCTCGACGCGGGCGGCCTCGGCGGATCCGCGGATCCGCGCCTCCAGCTCCAGGCGCACGCGGGCCGTCGTCACGTTGACCCGCGAGCCGCCGGAGACCACTCCGATGTTGACCGAGGTGCCCTCCTCCTCCCGCGCGATCGCCAGCACCCGCGGGATCAGCGAGCCGAGCTCGTGGATCGCGCTCGCCCCCTTCTCCGGCTCGACCCCGGCGTGCGCCTCGACCCCGACCACGTCGATCACGAAGCGCCCGATGCCCTTGCGCGCCGTCTTGACCGCGTCGCCGATCGCGCCCTCGAACACCAGGACCGCGTCGGCGCCCGCGCACTGCCGCTCCAGGAACGGGCGGGAGGCGGCGCTGCCGATCTCCTCGTCCCCGCTCATCACCAGGCGGACGGCTGGATGCGGGACGCCGGCGTGGCGGAGCGCGGCCACCAGCCACACCATCTGCACCAGCCCGGCCTTCATGTCGTAGCTGCCCGGTCCGCTCAGGCGGTCGCCGTCGACGGCGAAGGGCCAGGAGCGGGTCGTGCCCAGGGGCCACACCGTGTCGTAGTGGCCGAGCAGCGCCACGAACGGACGCGTGCCCCGGTGCGGTCTCGCGCCGCCGCTCGCCGGGACGGTCCAGCTGGTCGCGGTCGGCGCGTCCTGCGCACGCTGGTGCTGCACGTCGGCGTCGTGCCCGAGCCGCTCTCCCACCCAGTGCACCAGGAAGGCGTGCAGCTCGCCGAGCGCCTCGAGGGAGTCGCTGGGGCTCTCGATCATCACGAGGTGCCGGACGTCGTCGAGCATCCGCGAGCGGTTGTCGCGGAGGAAGGAGCGCACGCGGGCGGCGTCGTCGGCATCGGGGAAGGTCATCGACTCCGGAGTACCAGAGTGCGGCCGCTCGCGCGAACCGGCTGAACCGTTCGGGCCCCCGTTACGTTGGTGCAGGAAGAGGTGGAGATGTCCGAGGATCAGGCCCAGATGCTGCGTGCGCTGCACGACGAGCACGCCAGCGCGCTCTGGCGGTTCGTGCTGCGCCTGACCGGCGACCGCCAGATGGCGGAGGACGTCGTGCAGGAGGCGCTGCTGCGCGCCTGGAAGCACCCCGAGATCCTCGCCCAGGGCGAGGCCGCCGCCCGCTCCTGGCTCTACACCGTGGCCCGGAACCTCGTCATCGACGACCGCCGCAGCGCCCGCTACGCCCGGGAGCTGGGCACGGACGAGGTCCCCGAGCGCCCGACCGCCGACCGCACCGACCAGGTGCTCGACGCCTGGCTGCTCTCGGACGCGCTCAGCGGACTGAGCCACGACCACCGCGCCGTCATCGTGCACGCCTACTACGGCGGCCGCACGGTCACCGAGATCGCCGCGCTGCTGGGGATCGCCCCGGGCACCGTCAAGTCGCGGATGCACTACGGGATGCGGGCCCTCAAGCTCGCACTGCAGGAGCGGGGGGTGACGGAGCTGTGAGCCGCGACCCCTCCTCCGACGACCGGCACGACGACCCCTTCCGCGACTGGGACGCCGCGTACCTCCTCGGATCCCTGACCGCTGCCGACCGCCGCGAGTACGAGCTGCACCTGCGCGCCTGCCCCGGCTGCCGCGAGTCCCTCGCCGAGTTCGTCCCGCTGCCGGGCCTGCTGGCCCACCTGCCCCAGGACGAGGCGATGCGCCTGGTCGAGGAGCCGGAGGCGGCCGGCGATCCGGCTCCGGCGGCACTGCTGACCCGCCTCGCCGCGGCCACCGACTCCGTCCGCCGCCGGACGCGGCTGCGCATCGCGGGCCTGGTGCTCGCCGCCGCGGGCGTCTCGGCCGCCGCCGCCGTCGCCCTGCCGCTCGCGATCGGCCCGACCCTCGCCCCCGTCGAGACCGTCGGCTCGACCGTCTCGCTCGCCGCGGCTCCGGGCGTCCCCGTCGAGGCCTCCGTGCGGTTCGTGCCGCAGCAGTGGGGCACGCGGATCGACATGGACTGCAGCTGGGCCGACACGGCCGAGCAGTACGCGGGCTCGGCCGGCTACGTCCTCTACGTCACGGACACCTCGGGCGGCACCGAGGCCGTCGGATCGTGGACGAGCGCGCCGGGGACGACGATGGAGCCCAGCCTCGCCACCGGGCTCCCGCTGTCCGAGATCGCCTCGGTCGAGGTGCGGCTGCAGGGAACGGACACCGTCGTGCTCACCGGCCACCCCTGAGCGGGCCGCCGGATTCCCAGGTGCGCGCGCGACGGACTGAGTAGCTTCTCAGTCATGACGATCGCGACCCTCGCCCTCGCCCCCGCCTCCGTGGCGACCGCCTCCTCCTCCGACAGCATCGACGAGCTCTCCGGACTCGTCGGCGTCGCCGCGCGGGTGATCGCCGCGCTCGGAGAGGCGGGCGTCGGCCTGCTGACGCTGATCGAGACGGTGTTCCCGCCGATCCCGAGCGAGCTCGTGCTGCCGCTGGCCGGCTTCCTCGCCCAGCAGGGCCGGATGAACCTGGTGCTGGTCGTGATCACGGCGACCCTCGGCGCCTACCTCGGCGGCCTGATCCTCTACGCGCTCGGCCACCGCATCGGCACGGAGCGCTCGATCCGCCTGCTCTCCAAGCTCCCGCTGGTCGACCGCGAGGACTTCGAGAAGGCGGTCGGCTGGTTCCGCCGGCACGGCACCTGGGCGGTCCTCTTCGGTCGCCTCATCCCGGGCGTGCGCAGCCTCATCTCGCTCCCCGCGGGGGCCGAGCGGATGAACCTGCTGCTGTTCTCGGGACTGACGATCCTCGGCTCCGGCATCTGGAACGGCCTGCTGATCGGCCTCGGTGCGGCCCTCGGCACGCAGTACGAGCTCGTCGACCAGTATGCGGGCGTGCTCGACGCGATCATCTACAGCGCGTTCGGCGTGCTGCTGCTCGCGCTCGTTGTGCGCCGCGTGCGGCGGCACCGTGCCGCGGCGCGCTCCGGATCGCGCCACTGACCTGCGTCCTCGGGCGGGCGGGCGGAAGGCCCCGCGCCACCCCGCCCGGGTGCCTTAACGTTCGAGGGGTCCGCACTCCCCGACGCGAAGGAACGCCATGTCCGAGACCGCCGCGCCCACGATGTCCCGCACCTCCGTCGAGCGCTGGTGGATCATCGCCGTCTCGCTGATCGCGATCGTGCTCGGCGTCATCGCCGTCCTGATCCCCGGTCCGACGCTGCTGACCGTCGCCATCGTCTTCGGCATCCACCTGATCGCCGCGGGCGTCTTCCGCCTGCTGCTGGCCTTCACCGCCTCGCGGCTCGATGCCCGGGTGCGCTGGCTCGCGGGCCTGCTCGGCGCCCTGATCCTGGTCGCGGGCATCCTGTGCCTGTCGAACCCGTTCGAGTCGCTGAGCGTCCTGGGCCTCGTGATCGGCGCGGGCTGGATCCTCGACGGCGTCTCGAGCATCACCAGCGGCCGCACCGTCGCCGGCCCCGCGTGGCTGCCGATCGCGGCAGGGATCGCCTCGGTCATCGCGGGCGTCCTGACGATCATCATGCCCGTGCTGGCGCTGGCCTCCTTCGTCACGGTCGCGGCCATCCTGCTGATCGTCGTGGGCGTCTCGGGCCTGCTCCTGCTCCCGGGCCGCACGAAGCGCCCCGAGAGCGCCGAGGCGTAGACCGCGCGGATGGCCGATCCCGATCTCGTCCCCGAGCTGCTCGTCGCCGACCTCGACCGGAGCCTGGGATTCTGGTGCGGTCTCTGCGGGTTCCGGATCCACTACGCCCGGCCCGAGGAGGGCTTCGCGTACCTGGTCCTCGGCTCCGCGCACGTGATGCTCGAAGAGGCGGGGCGGGGCCGCAACTGGATCGCTGCACCGCTGGAGCGCCCGCTCGGCCGGGGGATGAACCTGCAGCTGCACGTCGACGACGCCGACCGGACGGCAGCGGCGCTCGCCGAGGCCGGGACGCCGCTGTTCTCGCCGCTCGAGACCCGCTGGTACCGGGTCGGAGCGGAGGAGGCGGGCGTCCGTCAGCTGGTGGTGGCCGATCCGGACGGGTACCTGCTGCGGTTCCAGTCGTCGCTCGGACGCCGACCGGCCCGAGCGGACGTCCCCGTCGCTCCCTGACGGGCCGACCGCGCCACCATCCGCTCGGCTCGGGACGTCATGCCAGCGAGTGACGACCGTGACACTGCGCGGCTGGTTGCCTCGGAGACATGACGCAGCACCCCGCCACCGCGACCCTCCCGCAGGTCCCGGCCGCCGCCCTCTCCGAGCCCGCGATCGAGCAGGCCGCCTCGGCGGAGCACGAGCCCCTCGTCCGTCCGGCAGACCTGGTGTCGGCGCTCACGGGCGTCGCGCTCTGCTTCTTCTCCCTCTTCGTCTACGCCATCGCGCACTGGCAGTACTTCGGCACGGACGTCGACGAGGTGAGCGTCCTCGGCTGGCTCGCGCCGCTGATCGCCGGCGTCGCCTGCCTGCTGTCGGCCGTCGTGTCCGTCGGGGTCCGCGCCTCCGGGCGCCGCGCCGAGCGGACCGCGGCATGATCGCCGTCCTCGCCGGGCCCGGCCTCGAGGCCGCGGAGCAGCTCCTCGTCCGCGCCGGATGCCTCCGCCCCGAGCACCCGTGGGCGGCCGGTGCCGCCACGGAGGCCGCGCCGCGGATCGACTTCGCCGTCCTCGCCGAGCAGGCGTGCCTCCTCGACCTCTCGGAGGAGGCGGTCGCCCGCATCGCCGTGTCGCTCGCCACCGGCCGTCCCGTCGATCTGCGGAGCGCCTTCGGGCATCTCGCGCGCGACCACGCTCAGCTCGTCATGACCGCGGTCGCCGCTGCCGCCGGGCACGACCGCGTGAGCAGCCGGATCCGCGTGGTCGGCGACGAGCGCCGGGTCGAGACGGCGCCGCCCCTGGCCGTCTGGCCATCCTGAGCCCCCCGCCCGCCCCGATCGGGCGGGCGCGCTCGCCGATCCGACCCTGGGCTCCGCGTTCCTCCGATGCTCCAGGCAGGTGAGCCGTTCGGAGGTGCCATGCAGCCGACCCGCGTCGCTACGGCCTTTCGGAGGTGCCCGGTTTAGGGTGTCCGTGTGCAACGAGTCGACGATTTCCCAGGAGCCGGACCGGTGGCGACCTCACCCGAATCCGGTGACCAGGGGGAGGCGTCCGCGCATCGGCTCTCCCCGACGGCGACCTCTCCCGTGCAGGTGACGAGCGGCGAGGCCGGCTACCAGGGCGGCAACGTGGCCGATCCGGTGTGGCAGTCGTGGCGCGACGAGCTCGCCAAGGTCGGCGGTCCGTCGCCCCTGCTCCACTTCGTGGACTCGCCCCGGACGCGCATCGAGCTCTCGACCACGCACCCCGGCGGGCTGCCCCCGTTCATCTCGGGCAAGACGACGCTCCTCTCCTCGCTCATCCGCGACGAGCTCGCCCTGCGCACCGCGAAGAACGCCGCGGGTGCGATCACCGACAAGGGGATCGAGCTGCGCTCGGTCCGCGGCATCGAGGGCGTCCACCTCGCCATCGGCCTCGCCCAGTGGCGCGCCGGCGACACGGAGTTCACCGCACCCGTGCTCCTGCGCCCGCTCGCCATCCGCCGCTACGGCCGCGACTTCGAGCTCAAGCTCAAGGGCCAGCCCTACTTCAATCCGCAGCTCGCGCGCGCCCTCAAGCAGCAGTTCGGCATCACGATCGACCCCGAGCAGTTCGTCGAGCTGGCCGTGCAGAACGGCGTCTTCAAGCCGCAGCCGGTCATCGACCAGTTGCGCGGCCTGACCTCGCACCTGCCGTGGTTCGCCGTGCACCCGCGCCTCGTGGTCTCGAGCTTCGCCGACGTGGCGGGCGACATGCTCCGCGACGCCCGGATGCTCGAGCACCCGGTCCTCGACGCCGTCGCCGGGAACCCGGCCGCCAAGCGGGCGCTGCAGCAGTCGCAGAAGGTGGCGTCGATCATCCCGCAGGACGAGCGTCCTCCGGCGACCGACAACCTCCTCCTCGACGCGGACGCCGAGCAGGAGCAGGTGATCGCGAACATCGCGGCCGGCAACTCGCTCGTCGTGAAGACCCTTCCCGGCACGGGCGGCACCCAGACCATCGTCAACGCGATCGGCGCCCTGGCCGCCCAGCACAAGCGCGTGCTGGTCGTCAGCGCCCGCCGGTCGAGCCTCGACAGCATCCACCAGCGCCTGCTCTCGGCGGGCCTGGGCGGCATCGCAGTCGGGCCCCGCACGCTCCGCCGCGACCTCATCCAGTCGATCGGCCGCAACGAGAAGGCCGCGCGCCCCTCCGTCAGCGAGATCGACGACGCCCTGCTCCGGCTGCGGAAGGTGCTTCTCGACTACCGCGGCGCGCTCTCCCGGCGCGACGAGAGCTTCGGCGTCTCGGCGCTGCAGGCCCTCGAGGAGCTCGCCCGCCTCTCGCAGCTGCGGACGCCCCCGTCGACCGCCGCCCGCCTCGACCGCCGCTCCGTCACCGCTCTCGCGCACAGCCGCCCCGAGGCGACCCGGATGCTGATCGAGTCGGCGCGCCTGGGCGAGTTCCGCTACGGCCCGGGCGACTCGCCCTGGTACGGGGCCCAGTTCGACTCCACCGCCGACGCCGAGATCGCCCACGAGCTGGCCAAGCGCCTGCACCTGCGCGACCTGCCGCGCCTGCTCGACCGCGCCCAGGACGTCATCGGCCAGACGCGGATGCGCCCGTTCGAGTCGGTCGCCGAGCTCGGCATCTACCTGCGCCTGCTGCAGGACGTCCGCGAGACGCTGGACAAGTTCCAGCCGGCCGTCTTCGACCGCTCGATCCAGGACCTCATCGTCGCCACCTCGCCGCGCCGCGAGGCCGCCGAGATGTCGTCCACCAACCGCCGGCGCCTGAAGAAGCTCGCGCGCGAGTACCTGCGTCCCGGCGCGCACGTCACCGACCTCAACGCGGCGCTCCGCCGGGTGCAGCAGCAGCGGACGCTGTGGCAGCGCTACGCGGTCGCCGGCACGATCCCCGAGGTCCCGGTCGGCGTCGCCGACGTGCAGGTGGCCTACCAGCAGGTGACCGACCAGCTGAGCCGTCTCGACGAGCCGCTCGGCCGCCGCGGGACGAACCTGCAGCTCGCCTCGCTCCCTCTCGCGGAGCTGGCCTCGATGGTGTCCGGCCTCGCCGAGGACAGCGAGGTGCTGGCCAACCTCCAGGAGCGGACGACCCTTCTCGCCACCCTGCGCGACTGGGGCCTGGACCCGCTGCTCACCGACCTCTCGCGCCGCCACGTGCCGGCCGAGCTGGTCGCGGGCGAGCTGGACCTGGCCTGGTGGCGCTCGGCGCTCGAGATCATGCTGACCGACGAGCGCGCATTGCTCGGCGGCAACACGAGCGTGCTCGACCGGCTCGAGGCCGACTTCAAGCTCGTCGACGAGGCGCACGCCGCCTCGAGCGCCGAGCTGCTGGCCTGGAAGCTCTCCGAGACCTGGAAGATCGGGCTCGTCGACTGGCCGCAGGAGCGCGACGCGCTGCGCGCGCTGCTGCGCACCGAGGCGGCGACGACCCCTCAGGAGCTGCAGAAGGCCGCTCCGCACCTCTCGCGCGTGCTCGCTCCGGCCTGGCTCGCCTCGCCGTACGAGGTGCACCGCATCGGCACCGAGACGACCTTCGACGCGGTGTTCCTCGTCGACGCCGGGGCGACCACGCTGGCCGAGAACGTCGGAGCGATCCGCCGGGCGAAGCAGGTCGTCGCGTTCGGCGACCCGGTCACGCAGACCCCCACTCCCTTCGGCCTTCGCGTCGACGAGACGCCGGAGTTCGGCTCCACCGCCTCGCGGACCGACGTGGAGGCGCTGCACGCCCAGTCGGCGCTCGCCCGACTCGGCGAGCTGCTCAACACCGTCACGCTCACCCGCAGCTACCGCGCGGGCGGCGAGGACCTGGCCGAGCTGGTCAACCGCCGCTTCTACGGCGGCCGCATCGACTCGCTGCCCTGGGCCGGCTCGTTCCTCGGACACGACTCGCTCCGCTTCCACTACATCGCGAGCGGGCACGGCATGCCCGAGAACGACTCCGGAGCCGTCGAGTCCGTCGACGCCGAGGTCGCGAAGGTGGTCGAGCTGGTGCTCGAGCACGCCGTGATCCGTCCGCGCGAGTCGCTGATGGTCATCACCGCGAGTCCTCGCCACGCCGTGCGGGTGCAGCAGGCGGTGCTGACGGCCTTCGCCAAGCGCACCGATCTGAGCGACTTCATCCTCGGCGACCGTCCCGAGCCCTTCGCCGTCGTGACGCTGGAGCAGTCGGTCGCGCAGAGCCGCGACCGCGTCATCTTCTCGATCGGCTACGGCCGGACGCCCCACGGCCGCCTGCTGTCGAACTTCGGCGCTCTCGCGGAGCCGGGCGGAGAGCGCCTGCTGGCAGTCGGGATGACCCGTGCCCGCCGCTCGATGGACATCGTCTCGTGCTTCCGCCCGGGCGACATCGACGAGTCGCGCATGCGCTACGGCATGGTCGCGCTCGCGCAGGTGCTGCAGGAGGCGGAGGACCGCGTCCAGCCGAGCGACCGCGACGACTACTCGGAGCCGATGCTGGTGGATCTCGCCGCGCGCCTCGAGCGCCGCGGACTCCGGGTCAACATCGGGCACAAGGGCAAGCTGGCCCTCGTCGCCGCGCACGGGACCCGTGCCGTGGTGGTCGAGACCGACCGCGACGTGAGCACGCAGAGCCTGCGCGTGTCGCTGCGCCTGCGTCCGGAGCTGCTGCGCCGGCTGGGCTGGCACTACCTGCGGGTGCACAACTTCGAGCTGTTCGCCGACCCCGAGGCCGTGGCCGCGCGGGTGGCCGGGCTGATCGGTGCGACCGCGGGGGAGGAGCAGACCGCTGCTCCCGCCGCCGGCGAGGCTCCTGCTGCTCCCGCCGCTCCTGCCGCCGCCGCCGCTCCGGCATCGGGGGAGACGCAGCCCGTCGAACCGCTGCCGCACGACTGATCGTGGCGCCGGATCCCGACGCCCCCGCGGGTGCCGACCGCCCGTTGCGGCGCACCCGCGGCGGCCGGCGGGCGACGCTCCCCGCGAAGCCCGGCACCGATCCGTCCCCGCACGATGCTCCGGTCGCCGACCCCTCCGCGCCGCCCGCGCGCCCCGACACCGGCCCGAACGACGCGCGCCTGCGCCAGGACGTCCCCCCGCACTACTGACGTCAGCCGGACCGGTCGGTGATCCGCGATTCGGCTCTCGACCCGTCGACGACCTCGGACCTCACCCCGCCGCGCCCCGCCTCGACGAGCGAACGCGTCACGCCGCTGTCCGGCGACCGCTCACGTCGGACCCGGCGACGGTGACCGGCTGCTTCCCGTCCGGTGCCTGCGGACGATCGCGTCCGTCCGGTGCCTAGCTGATCGACCGCTTTCCGCCTCATGCCCGGCGATGTCCGATGAAGGCGTGGACACAGGAACGATCAGTCCCCGCCGGAGACGCTGAAGGCCCCGATAGGCGACCTGCCGAGGGTGCAGGTGTCGTCCGAAACGCGTGCCAGCGTTTCGAACGCACTGTTCGCACACCGCTCCACGGAACGCTCTCCATCGGGAAGCCGACCGCGGTCTTCTTCCGCCTCCGGCGGAAGAAGACAGGACAACTCAGTCGACGTGCTTGCCGGAGTTCGCGGTGGTGGCGGTGCCGTTGTTGGCGAGCAGGTCGCGGATGTCGGCGAGGAGCTCGAGCTCGGTGGGGGCCTTGTCCTCCGCGGCGGGGGCGTCGGCGGCCTTCTTGGCGAACGCGGCGTTCTTGAGGTGGTTGATCGGCAGGACGAACGCGAAGTAGAGGACGAAGGCGACGATCACGAACTGGATCAGGGCCGAGACGACCGAGCCGTAGGCGATGACGGTCGGGTCCTCGCCGTTCTCTCCCGGTCGGATGGGCCAGACCAGGGCCTCGAGGGAGGAGGCGTCGAAGATCACGCCGATGAGCGGGTTGAAGATCCCCGTCACGATCGCGTTGACGATGGTCGTGAAGGCGGCGCCGATGACCACGGCGACAGCCAGGTCGATGACGTTGCCGCGGAGGATGAACTCCTTGAAGCCGTTGATCATGATCGTTCCGTTTCTGCCGTGAGCGGTGGGTGGCGGGTCAGCTCCCGGAGGAGGAACCCGAGGAGGAGGACCCGGAGGAGCCCGAGGACGACGAGGAGGAGGACGATCCGGAGCCCGAGGACCCCGAGCCGGACGAGGAGCCGCCCGAGCCCGATGAACCCGAGGATCCGGAGGAGGAGCCGCCCGATCCCGAGGAGCCCGACGACGAGTCGGATGAGCCGGAGCCGGATGCGCCCGAGCCGGACGAGCCGGAACCCGAGGAGGAGGAGCCGCCCTCGCTCGACTTCCCGCCGGAGCGGGAGTCGGTGCGGTAGAAGCCCGAGCCGTTGAAGGTCACGCCGACCGCGCTGAACACCTTGCGCAGCGCCCCCTGGCAGCTCGGGCACTCGGTGAGCGTGTCGTCGGTGAACTTCTGCTGGATGTCGAAGGCGTTGCCGCACTGCGTGCAGCGGTAGGAGTAGGTGGGCACAGGGGGCTCCTCGGAGGCGGGTGGGGGAGAAGGAGGACGGGGTCAGTGGCGCAGGTCGACGATGCCGGAGGGAGTGACGACTCCGTCGACGGCCTGGTCGTGGACCTCGCTCGGCACCCGGTCGACGAGCTCGCCGTCGAAGACGACGGCGTAGACCGGAGGGCACTTCTCCATCGAGCCGAGGGTCTTGTCGAAGTAGCCGCGCCCCCAGCCCATCCGCATCCCCTGCCGGTCGACGGTGGCGGCCGGGACGACGATGAGGTCGACGTCGTTGATCGCGATGGGGCCGAGCAGCTGCCCGACGGGCTCGGGCATGCCGAACAGGCCCTGGGTCTCGGTGTGGCCGTCGCCGACCGCCCAGTCGAGCAGGCCGTCCTGGCGCGAGACGGGGAAGAGGACGCGGATGCCGTGGCTCTCGGCCCAGCCCAGGAACGGCCGGGTGCTCGGCTCGTCCGGAGCGGAGAGGTAGCACGCGAGGGAGCGGGCCCCCACGCGGGTGGCGAGCTCGATCAGGTGGGCGGTGATCTGCTCCGCGGCCTGGTCGCGAGCGGTCGAGGTCTGCGTGCGGCGGCGCTCGCGCAGCTCGGCGCGCAGCGCCCGCTTCTCGTGCGTGATGTCGGCTGGCATGCGCTCAGTCTAGAACCGGGCCCCGCGCCGGCCTCCGCGCGGACGACCCTGAGGGACGCTCGTCCCGGACCGCCCCGGAACGGGGTCCGGCGCCTTCCGTCGCCGGTCCTGGCGCGAAACTCCCGCGACTTCCCCCGCCGCTAGGATGGCGCCCCATGGGCACTCGAATCCGCAAAGCAGTCATCCCCGCCGCAGGTCTCGGCACCCGCTTCCTGCCGGCGACGAAGGCCATCCCCAAGGAGATGCTGCCGGTCGTCGACAAGCCGGCGATCCAGTACGTGGTCGAGGAGGCGGCGGACGCCGGCCTCCAGGACGTGCTCGTGATCATCGGGCGCAACAAGAACGCGCTCGCCAACCACTTCGACTCGGTGCCCGAACTCGAGCAGAACCTGTCCCAGAAGAAGGACGACAAGAAGCTCGAGCACGTCAAGTACGCCAGCGACCTCGCCGACGTGCACTTCGTCCGCCAGGGCGAGCCGAAGGGCCTCGGCCACGCGGTCTCCCGCGCGCAGCGCCACGTCGGCGACGAGCCCTTCGCCGTGCTCCTCGGCGACGACCTGATCGACGCCCGCGACCCGCTGCTCTCCCGGATGATCGACGTCGCCGAGCAGCGCGACACCACGGTGGTCGCGCTGCTCGAGGTCGACCCCGACCAGATCCACCTCTACGGCTGCGCGGCGGTCGAGGCGACCGACGAGGACGACGTGGTGCGGATCACCGGGCTGGTCGAGAAGCCCTCCAAGGAGGACGCCCCCTCGAACCTCGCGATCATCGGCCGCTACGTGCTGAAGCCCGACGTGTTCGGCGTGCTCGAGCACACCGCTCCGGGCAAGGGCGGCGAGATCCAGCTGACCGACGCGCTGGAGCGCATGGCCCAGGATCCGGCCGAGTTCGGCGGCGTCTACGGCGTCGTGTTCCGCGGCCGCCGCTACGACACCGGCGACAAGCTCGACTACATCAAGGCCATCGTGCAGCTCGCCTCCGACCGCGACGACCTCGGCAAGGACCTCAAGCCCTGGTTGAAGGACTTCGTCGCCGGCCTCTGAGCCCCGGCGAGCGCGCCTCCGGAACGGACGGGACCCCCTGCTGAGGCGGGGGATCCCGTCCGTTCCTCCGTTCCACGGAAGCACGGAACGCCCCGGAGTCCAGTCCCCCTCCCGCAGTGCGGTGGAGCAGTAGGGTCGCATCATGCCGCTCCCGATCCCGACGCTCACCGAGGGTCGTGTCACCGTCCGCCCCATCCGCGTGCGCGACGCCCGCCCTCTCGAGCGGGAGCTGATCGCGAACCGGTCGTGGCTGCGCCAGTGGGAGGCGTCCGACCCCCGGGGAGGCGCCGCGTTCGACGTGCGCGCCAGCATCCGCTCGCTGCAGCAGAACGCGCGGGCCGGCGGGGGAGTGCCGTTCCTCATCGACTGGGACGGCGAGCTCGCCGGGCAGCTCAACATCTCGAACATCGGGTACGGCTCGCTCTCCTCCGGGTCGATCGGCTACTGGGTGTCCGAGCGCTACGCCGGGCGGGGGATCACTCCGATCGCCGTGGCCCTCGCGGCCGACCACGCCTTCCTCGACCTGGGGCTGCACCGGATCGAGATCTGCATCCGCCCGGAGAACCGGCCGAGCCTGCGCGTAGTCGAGAAGCTCGGCTTCCGCTACGAGGGCCTGCGGCGACGCTTCATCCACATCAACGGCGACTGGCGCGACCACTTCTGCTTCGCCCTCGTGGCGGAGGAGGTGCCCCGCGGCGTGCTCCGCCGCTACCTCGACGGGCAGGTCCCGTCGGAGGTCGGCGTGCCGACCGACGCGGATCTCCGCGCCTCGCGCCGCTCGGGTCTCTCCGGACCCTCCGATGGCGCCGGTGTCCCTCCGACGGGGCCCCGGCTGATCCGCGATCCGCACGGACACACCTACCCGTAATGACGGACGGGAGTGCCCGGTACTCCTAGCGTTGTCCGCATGAGTAGCGACTGGCTGGGCGGGGGCGTCGTCTGGGCGCTCGCCGCCGTTCTGTGGGTCGCCTACCTGATCCCCACGTGGATGCGCAGGCGGTCGTACAACGCGACCGAGCGCAACGCGGTGAGGCTGCAGCAGACGCTGCGGATCCTCGCCGAGACCGCGGAAGTGCCCGAGCACGTGCGTGCGGAGGCGACAGCCCGCGAGGTGGCGCTGCAGCAGCGCCGGCTCCGGGTGACCGAGACACGACGACGAGCCGAAGAGAAGGCACAGGCGATGGAGCTGGCACAGGCGGAGAAGGCGGCGCGCGACGCGCTGCGACGGGCGACCGCGAGCGCACGGCGGAGCACGCGGTCAGGGCCCTCGGTCCTGCGCTGGCGCCAGGGCGCCGCGCTGGCCGTGCTGGTCGGGGCGGTCGCCGCGCTGGTCGGGCTCGTGATGCTGCCCTTCGGCGGCACGGGTGCGGTGCCGCTCGTCGGCCTGCTCCTCGCCGTCGCGGGGCTCGGCACGCTGATCCTGCTGGCTCCGGGTCGCCGGCGCGCGGCCGCTCCGGCCGCAACAGCGACGACGGCCGCCGCGACCGAGCGCCGGCGCGCCGAGGTCTTCGAGGCCGAGCTCGCCGAGGAGGCGGCGGACGACGCCTCCGAGGAGCTCGCCGAGGACCGTGCGAGCTGGACGCCGCAGCCGCTCCCCAAGCCGCTCTACCTCTCCCGGGGCACGGTCGCCGCCTCCGCGATGGCGTCGATCGACGCCGTGGAGCGCCTGCGCACCGCCGCGGCGGAAGCGGAGCTCGCCCAGCGCGCCGCCGCGACCGCTCCCGAGGTGGCGCCGCTGCGCGTCCCGCGTGCTGCCGCTCCCGCTCCCGAGGCGCCGCGTCCCTCCTCCCGCTTCGCCGCGATGGGCGTCGTGGACGGCGTCGACGCGATCGACCTCGACCAGGCGCTGCAGCGCCGCCGCGGGGCCTGACCCGAGTGCGAGGCGCCTGCTCGTCCGTGCTAGTGTGGACGAGTTGTTCGGGCCGGTGACGGCTCGGAAGGCACGGGTCCGTGGCGCAGTTGGTAGCGCGCTTCGTTCGCAATGAAGAGGTCAGGGGTTCGAATCCCCTCGGATCCACCACCACAGAAGGCCCGCTCGAGAGAGCGGGCCTTCTGTGTTCTCCCGGCGGCCGGATCGGGAACCTCGCCTGTTCGGCGGGTCGACCGCCTCGCGGCCTCGACGCGCTCGTCGGCGGAGGAGTGGTCCGTTGGATCGGCTTCGGTACTAGGCGTCTCCGCCGATCCTGGCTCGACCGCCGAGGACGGCGACTCCCGTCGAGACTCCGGCGACTGCGACCATCGCGACGATGCCCAGTGCCCGGAGCACGAACGCCTTGTGCTCCGAATCCTTGAGTGCTTCGTCGTCGATCGCTTCTTTGAACAGCCGAAGGACCGAGTAGCGGTCCGCCGCGCTCAGGGTGTCACGATCCAGCTCGCGGTTCAGGACGGCGCGGTACTCGGCGAAGGCCCTGTGAACCTTCTTCTGACTCTTCCAGTTGGCTCGAACGGCTGAACTCGCCTGATCTCGCACTTCACTGAACGAGTCGAGGACGAGATTCTTGAAATCCGGGAACTGCTCGACGACCTTCAGGGCGAGCTCCTCGCTCATGTTCGGCAACTCGGATGCGAACGCGATGAAGTTCTCTTTCGACAGATTCCTCCAGGAGACGATACCGATCCTCTGCTTGAGATCGTCCTCGTTCGAGTAGTCCATGCTGATCCCTCTTCCCTCCACGGCGACGGCCGATCATCGCCTCAGAGTATCGAGGAGGAGCCGTCGGTCCACGTGCTCTCCGGGCGGGAGAGCGCGCGGGCCGGTCGTGCAGGTCCTGACGATCGGGCGCCCGAAGCTGTGGGCCGCCCGCCTCCGTGCGTCCTCCGTGTCCCCCATCCGGGCCGCGCCGGGCGGGAGCCGTTCTCCTCCGGTCCGTCGGGGGATCCGCAGCGACGTACGCTCGCCCCTCGTGCTCTCGCAGCACGCGAGGCACTCGAGCGACGGACGACCAGGGGACGGGACGACATGGGGACCACAGCACACAGGGCACGGCGGAGAGCGGCAGGGGTCGGCGCGGGGGCGATCGCGCTCCTGGCGGGGCTCCTGGCGGCACCGCCGGCGCAGGCGTCCGGGACGCAGACGCTGCTCGCGCTCGGCGACTCGATCACGCGCGCGGCGACGACCTGCGGGGTGAACCGCGACTGCGTCGAGAACTCCTGGGCGACGGGATCGGCGCCCGCGGTCGACTCGATCGCGAGCCGGATGGCGGCGGCGGATCCGCGGACGGCGGTCCGCGCGGTGAACTACGCGAAGTCGGGCGCGGTCATCAGCGGAGTCGAGTCGCGGATCGACGCCGCGGTCGCGGCCGGGGAGGAGCCGGACGTGGTCACGCTGCTGATCGGCGGCAACGACCTCTGCTCGCTGAGCCTCTCGCCCGACTCCCGCGACGGCTACGCGATGACGCCCGCGGCCTCCTTCGCCGCGTCGGCGACCCGGATCCTGCGCTCGATCGGCGAGGAGTGGCCGGAGGCGACGGTGCTCGTCGGCTCGGTCCCGGACATCGAGTCGGAGTGGGAGGCCGTGAAGCCGACGCCGGGCGCCGCGATCTGGGCCTGGGGCGGGGTCTGCCGGACCCAGCGCGGAGTCGACGCCACGACCGGAGCCCCGCTGACCGGCTCGGCCTACACCGCCTCGCTCGCGGCGGCGGAGGACCGGGAGGCCGACTTCAACGAGGCACTCGAATCGGCCTGCGCATCCGCCGCGAACGACTGCGTCTGGGACGGCGGCGCCCTCACGGCGGCTCCGATCTCGCTCGACCAGCTCTCGACGGACGTCGACTACTTCCACCCGAACGTCGCCGGTCAGGCGATGATCGCGGAGGAGCTGTGGACGGCCTGGGGCCTCGGCGACGAACCGGCTCCGACCCCGACCCCGACTCCCACGTCGGCGCCCACCGCGGCTCCTGCTCCGGCACCCACGGGCTCGCCCGCGCCGTCGCGCGACACGACGGCTCCGAAGACCGTCATCACCGCGCCGACGAGCGGATCGACGGTGCGCGGCTCTGTCACCCTGGTCGCCACCGCCAAGGACGACGTCGGCACGACGAAGCTGAGCTTCTGGAGCGGAGCCACGCGGCTGGGCGACGCGACGAGGGCGTCGGACGGCACGTGGCGCCTGACCGTCTCGGCCTCCTCCTACCCGGCCGGGCGGTACGCGATCGTCGCGCACGCCTACGACGCCGCAGGAAACCTCGGGCGGAGCGCGTCGATCACCCTCAAGCGCTGAGCGGCTGAGGGGGCCGCCACCGGCCCCCTCAGCCCCGCGCGACGAGCAGCACGTCGGGACGATCCCAGTTCTCGACGGTCTGCAGCACCCAGAAGACCCCGAAGAGGGCGAGCGCGACGGCCTCGCCGAGCAGGAGCCACTGCTCGCCGAGTAGCTCCGCTCCCCGCCCCGTGAGCAGCAGGAGCACCAGCGCCGCATCGACCGCGGCGATCAGCACCGCGAGAACGGCGTAGCAGCGGGAGTAGAAGCGCGGCGTCCCCGGCCCGCTCGCTCCCTCCTCGCGCACCGCGACGGCGTGCAGACCGGCGGTGACGGCGATGAGGAGGAAGAAGACGCCGGCGGCGGCGTAGTGGCCGAGCCGCAGGAACGACGGGAGCGTGCTCCAGGCCGCCAGGAAGATCAGGAGGGCGGCGGCGATCGCGGTGCGGACGAGCGCCCAGCGGTCGAGGACCCGGTCGAGGGCGAGCAGGATCACGGAGGCGACGAGGACGGCCGCGGCCGTGACCAGGTAGGCGGGCAGGGAGGCGGCGACCTCACCCGCGGCCGTCGTGGGAAGGCACGACGCCCCTCCCGCCGGGCACACCGCTCCCTGGAGGCGCTGCAGCTCCTCCGAGGCGAGGGGCACCGGCACGATCGCGATGACCGGCGCCGTCATGCCCGCCAGCAGCAGGAGGAAGCGCCGCACGCTCCTCCCGGCGAGGACGACCAGCGCGACGCCGACCGCGAAGAGCGCCCCGGTGAAGAGGGAGCGGACCGGGGTGTAGTACGAGGCGCTGATCGAGCGCAGCGGGCCTCCGACGACGAGCTGGTGGACGAGGCCGGCCGTGAGGAGCACCACGGCCGCCACCAGGGAGAGGCGGACGTAGCGGTAGGTGCGGAGGGAGGAGACGGCACCGCCCCCGCCCAGCGCGTCGCCGCGGGCCACCCGGCTACTCCGCGCGCAGGCCGGAGGAGGCGAGGGCGAAGTCGACGTCGATGCGGATAGCGACGCGGAGGGGGTTCGGGCGCGGGGTGCGGTAGCGCTGGGAGTAGAGCTCGACGGCGTGCTGCACGGCGTCCGGCTCCTCCTCGATCGTCGCCGGACCGCCCAGGCTCAGCCACCGGATGCCGTCGACCTGCCCGACCGTCGCGGTGCCGCCCCGCCGGACGTTGAGCACCTTCTGGCTCTCGCGGGAGGTGATGACGCGGACGACGCCGTCCTCGTAGGTGAAGCCCACGGCGACCACGTGCAGGCGGCCCTGGCGGCCGGGGGTGGAGAGGGTGGCCAGGTGGCGCTCGGTGACGAAGGCGAGGCCGTCGGCGCTCAGGATGCTCATCCCGCGAGCGTAGCCGGAGGCGCCGACGCGCTCCTGGGGGCGGACCGCCGGTCAGCCCTCGAGGATCAGCGCCTCGCCCTGGCCGCCTCCGCCGCAGAGCGCGGCGACGCCGAGCCCGCCGCCTCGGCGACGGAGGGCCAGCGCCAGGTGCAGGGCCAGCCGTGCTCCGGAGGCGCCCACCGGGTGGCCGAGCGCGATCGCCCCGCCGTCGAGGTTGACCTCCTCGGGCTCGACGCCGAGATCGTCCGCCGACTGGAGGACGACGGAGGCGAACGCCTCGTTGATCTCGATCAGGTCCAGGTCGGACACCGCTGCACCGCGGCGGCCGAGCGCCCGGAGGATCGCCGCCGACGGCTGTGAATGCAGGGAGTTGTCCGGTCCGGCGACCTGCCCGTGCTCGGCAACGGTCGCGAGCCAGGGCAGTCCGCGCTCGCGGGCCCAGCCGCGGGACACGACGACCAGCGCGGCGGCGCCGTCCGTGATCGGGGACGAGCTGCCCGCGGTGATCGTGCCCTCGGGCGAGAACGCGGGGGCCAGCCGGGCGAGCGTCTCGACCGTGCTGTCCTCCCGGATCCCGTCGTCGGCGGACACGACGAGGTCCGGTCCGCGCCGCTGCGGCACCGCGACCGGCACGATCTCCTCGGCGAGCACGCCGGTGGACCGTGCCGCGGCGGCCCGCTGGTGCGAGAGCGCGGCGAAGGCGTCCTGGCGCTCGCGGCGGATGCCCCGTGCGGCGTTGCCGTCGTCGGTCACCCTCCCCATCAGGCGGCGGTCGAACGGATCGAGCAGGCCGTCGTGGAGGAGTGCGTCCTCGAGCGGACGCGGACCGACACCCAGGCCCGAGCGGGATCCGAGCAGGAGGTGCGGCGCGTTGGTCATCGACTCCTGCCCTCCGGCGACGACCACCTGCGCCTCGCCGAGCCGGATCATCCGCGCCGCGTCGATCACCGCGGTGAGACCCGACAGGCAGAGCTTGTTGATCGTGACCGCCGGGACGTCCCAGCCCAGGCCCGCGAGGACCGCGGCCTGCCGGGCGGGGCCCTGACCGGCTCCGGCCTGGATCACCTGGCCGAGCACGACCGCGTCGACGTCGGCCGCGGAGGCGCCCGAGCGCTCGAGAGCCCCTCGGATGGCAGCGGCGCCGAGCTCGACGCCCGAGAGCGGCGCGAAGGCCCCGGAGAAGCGGGCGAACGGGGTGCGGGCGCCCCCCAGGATCACGGGGGTGGTGTCGTCAGTGGACACGGGGACTCCTTCTCGACGGTGAGAGCGGGGGAAGCGGCGGGGAGACGGATGCCGGGAGCCGGCCCGGCTCAGGGAACGAGAAGGATCTTCCCGCGGACGTGGCCGTCCTCGCTGAGCCGGTGCGCCTCTGCGGCCTGCTCGAGCGGGAGGCGCGGACCTGTCGCGACCGCGAAGCGCCCCTCGCTCGCCAGCCGGGCGGCCAGCGGCACCCCCTCGCGGCGGAGGCGCTGCTCCTCCTCGGTCAGCGGCACGGGACTGCCGCCGCTCCACGCCCGGATGCCCAGCTCGGCCGCCCGAGGACCGGCGACCACCGTTCCGACGTGCTGCGGATCCTCCACCAGCGCGAGCGAGGCGGCGAGCGCCTCGTCCGTCCCGGCCGCGTCGAGCACGCGGTCGACGCCCTCGGGCGCCGCGGCACGCAGCCGCTCGAGCAGTCCGGGCCCGTAGGCGACCGGCACCGCTCCGAGCGCGCGCAGCGCCTCGTGATTCGCCGGGCTCGCCGTGGCGATCACCCGGGCTCCGCGGTCGACGGCGAACTGGATCGCCGCCCGGCCGACCGCTCCGGCGCCCGCGTGGACGACGAACGTCGATCCCTCCGCGACGCCGAGCGAGACCACCGCCTGGTAGGCGGTGGAGACCGGGATGCCGAGCGCGGCCGCCTCCTCGAAGCCGAGTCCGTCGGGGAGCGGATCGAGGGAGTCGGGGGAGACCGCGACGGCGGTCGCGTAGGTGCCGGTGGCGCCGCTGACGATGACCCGGTCGCCGACGCTCCAACCGGTCACTCCCGGACCGACGGCGGAGACCACGCCGGAGCCGTCCGACCCGAGCCTCCGCGGACCGTCGAACGGCGGGCTCGGGCGCAGGCCGGAGCGCACCTTCCACTCGATCGGGTTCACGCCGGCCGCGCGGACGGCGACCACCACGGTGCCGGGCCCCGCCTCGGGCTCCGGCGCCTCGACGGTCTCGAGCACCTCGGGCCCGCCGATCCGCTCGTACTGCACGATCCTCGCCATGTCGTCCTCCTCCTCGCGGGCCACCGCCCGCTCCGGTCGCCTCAGTCCAGCAGACTCTCGCGCACCTGGCGGCGCAGCACCTTGCCGATCAGCGAGGTCGGCAGCTCGTCCACCGGGACGATCCGCCTGGGCACCTTGTAGGGCGTCAGGTGCAGCCGGCAGAAGTCGCGCAGCGCCTCCGGATCCACGGCCGTCCCGGCCCGCAGGACCACGGCCGCCGCGACGCTCTCGCCGCCGTCCTCGCGGGGGAGCCCGACGACGGCCGCGCGCGTCACGTCCGGGTGCGACTCCAGCACTCCCTCGACCTCGGAGGGGGAGACGTTGAAGCCGCCGGTGATGATGAGCTCCTTGGCCCGGTCGACGATCGTCACGAAGCCGTCGGCCGAGACGGTCGCGATGTCGCCCGTGCGCAGCCAGCCGCCGGGGAGGAGGGCCTCGGCCGTCTCCTCCGGCCGCTTCCAGTACCCCTGGAACACCTGCGGCCCCCGGAGCAGGAGCTCGCCGGACTCGCCCGGGCCGCGGTCGACCGACGGATCGGCGGGGTCGACGAGGCGGATCGTCGTGCTGGGGAACGGCACGCCCACCGTGCCGGGCCGGCGGGTCGGGCCGACCGGGTTCCCGAGGGCGACAGGCGAGCTCTCGGTCATGCCGTAGCCCTCGACCAGGAGTCCCCGGCTCGCGCGCTCCCACCGGTCCACCGTCGCGACCGGCAGGCTCATCGCTCCCGAGATCGCGAAGCGGATGCCGCGCAGGTCGAGCTCGTGGCGCTCGGAGGCGCGGGCCAGCGCGTCGTACACGGGCGGCACCGCGGGGAGGAAGGTGGGCGGCGACGACTTCGCGGCCGCCTTCACGAGGCCGACGTCGAAGGTCGGGAACAGCACGACCTTCGCGCCGATGCTGATCGCGAAGGTCAGGCACAGCGTCAGCCCGTAGGCGTGGAACAGAGGGAGCACCGCGTAGAACGTCTCGTCGCCCTCGCGCAGGCCCGGCACCCAGGCGCGGCCCTGCAGGGCGTTCGCGCGGAGGTTCGCGTGCGAGAGGATCGCGCCCTTGGGCGTGCCGGTGGTGCCGCTCGTGTACTGCAGCAGGGCCGTGTCGCCGAGGACCGGGCGGGGGTGCGAGCGCGCGATGCGGCGGTTCTTCAGCAGCGACGCGAAGGGCACCAGGGAGCGGCTGCGGGGGGTCGCGGTCAGCTTCTCGCGTGACCGGCGCACCGACGGCAGGGGGAGCCGGAGCGCCAGGCGCTTGCCGAGCGGGAAGGAGCGGGTGAGGTCGACGGAGACGACGCGCTCGATGCCCAGGTCGGCGGGCATGGTCGCGACGACGTCGGCGATCTTGTCCCAGACGACCGCGAACCGGGCGCCGTGGTCCTCGAACTGCCGCCGCAGCTCGCGCGGCGTGTAGAGCGGGTTGTGCTCGACCACGATCGCTCCGAGGCGGAGAGCGGCGTAGAACGCCACCACGTGCTCCGGGCAGTTCGGGAGCACCAGCGCGACGCGGTCGCCGGCGCGCACGCCCAGGCGCCGCAGGCCCTCCGCCGCGCGCGCGACCTGCTCGCCGAGCTCGGCGTAGCTGGTCTCGGCGCCGAAGAACTCGAGGGCGGTGCCGCGGCGGTACCGCGCGACCGAGTCCTCGAGCAGGTCGACGAGGGTCTGGGTGGGAGGGTCGATCTCGGCGGGCACGCCCTCCGCGTAGGAGGTCAGCCACGGCTTCGTCGCCAGGTTCGAGGATCCGGAGGTCACGGGCCGAGTATCGGGCACCCGCCTCCGCACTTCCTCCGAGGCGCGCGGAGGGGGTGCCGCACCGGGCGCGGGAGCGGCAGGCTGGCGGCATGAGCGCAGCCATCGACCTCCTCCGCGACGCCTTCGGCCGGGTGCACGAGAACGTGCACGCCGTCCTCGACGACAGCACCCCCGATCAGCTCGCGTTCCGCGCGGACGCCCGCTCGAACTCGCCCGCCTGGCTCGTCTGGCATCTCGTCCGGGTGCAGGACGACCACCTCGCCCCGCTCGCCGGCCACGAGCAGGTGTGGACGGCCGACGGCTTCCACGGCCGGTCCGGCCTGCCCTTCGGGCCCGACGAGACCGGCTACGGGCAGGAGCCGGCCGAGGTGGCGGCGCTCGCCGCGGTGCCGGCCGCGCTGCTCGCGGAGTACGCCGACGCCGTGCACCGGCAGACGCTCGCCCTCCTCGACACGCTCGGCGACGAGGACCTCGAGCGCGTCGTCGACGAGCAGTGGGATCCGCCGGTGACCCTCGGGGTGCGGCTGGTCTCGGTGATCGACGACGACACGCAGCACGTCGGCCAGGCCGCGTACGCGAAGGGTCTCGCCGAGCGCTCGGCGCGCTGAGCCCGGCCTCTACGCTGGCGGGATGCGCGCGCTCCGGACCCTGCCCGCGAGCGCGGTCCTCGCCCTCGCCACCGCGCTGACCCTCGTCGGCTCCTGGATCCCCTCCTACTGGAACGACGAGGCCGCGACCCTCCGCCTGGCGCGGCTCCCGGTGGGGGAGCTCCTCGCCTTCGTGCAGGAGAAGGACGCGGTGCACCTGGTCTACGGCCTGATGATGCACGGCTGGATCGCGATCGCCGGGGAGTCGGAGCTCGCGGTGCGGGCGCCGTCCGCTCTCGCCACGGGAGCGGCGGCGGCGGGCGTCGTCGTCCTGCTGCGATCGTTCGACCGGCCCCGGGCGGCACTCCTCGCCGCCGCGGTGCTCGTGCTGCTCCCGCGGTCCTCGTTCTCGGGGACCGAGGCGCGATCCTCCGCTCTGGCCACCGCGCTCGTGGTGGGAGCGGCGGTCCTCGTCGTGCGGGCGGCCCGCTCCGGAGGAGCCCTGCGCTGGATCGCGTTCGCGGCCGTCGCGGGTCTGGCGGACGCGGTGTTCCTCTACTCCGTGCTGGTGCTGCCGGCTCTCGTCGCGCTCGCCGCGGCCGCGGCGCCCCGGGGTGCCGTGCGGGCTCTCCCGGCGAGCGCCCTCTCTGCACTGGGCGCCGTGCCGGTGCTGCTCCTCGCCGCCGGGCAGAGCGGCCAGGTCGGCTGGCTCCGCTCGCAGCCGGTGACCGCGTTCACCGTCCTGGTCGAGCCGTTCTTCGGATCCGCGTGGTGGCTGGCCGGGATCGCCGTCGCGCTCCTCGCGGTCGCCGCGGTGCGGGGCGGCATGCGCGGGCCGCTCCTGCCGGCCCTCGTCCTCTGGATCGTGCTGCCGACGGCGGTGCTGGTGCTCGGGACCCTCCTCGTCGAGCCGATGTTCACTCCGCGCTACCTCGCGTCGAGCACGCCCGCTCTCGCGGTCCTCCTCGGCCTCGCGCTCGACTCGTTCAGGGCCCGGACGGGCGTCGCCCTCCTCGCCCTGATCGCGGTGGCCGCCCTGCCGGTCCTGGTGCAGATGCGCACGGTCACCGGGAAGCCGGCCGGGCAGGATCTCCGCGGTCTGGCGGCCGCCGTCGAGGAGCGGGCCCGTCCGGGCGACGCCGTCCTCCTCGGCTCCTCCGGGACGGTCTCGCTCCGGCCCCGCCTGGCGCTCGCCGCCTACCCGGAGGCGTTCGCGGGCGTGGACGATGTCGCCCTCGCCGCTCCGTACAGGACGACGGGCACGTATTCGGACGTCCTGCTGGAGGGCGAGGCGCTGCGCGCCGCGCTCGCCGGGGAGGACCGGGTCTGGCAGGCGCTGCCGGAGGGCGAGGCGGACGCGGTGCTCGCTGAGGCGGGGTTCGTCGCGCGCGAGCGGATCCGGGTGCCGACGACCGTGCTGACGCTGTGGGAGCGTCCGGAGGGCCGCTGATCCGGAGCGCTCGGGGCGTCGCAGCCCCGGAGTGGAGAGACGCCGGAGTGCCCGGAGCCCCGCCGACGGGGAGCCGCTACCCTTGTCCCCGGCGCCGTCGCAGAGCGGTGGCGTCCGCGGAGCGAGGACCGCGCCACCGAGAGGACCCGAACGTGACGTTGCCCGAGACCACCACCACCGCCATCGCGAAGCGGAAGGGGCGCGACGTCGCCCCCGAGATCGCGCGCTCCTGGCTGCTGGTGAACGCCACCCGCACCGAGACGTTCGACGCCGCGCACGCGTCCCGCGCCGACCAGATCGTCCTCGACATCGAGGACGCGGTCGACCCCAAGGCGAAGCCCGACGCGCGGACCGACGTCGCGGAGTGGCTGACCGGCGAGAAGCGCGCCTGGGTCCGCATCAACGACCACTCCACCCCGTTCTGGTCCGACGACGTCGACGCGCTGAAGGGCCTGCCCGGCCTCGCCGGCGTCATGCTCGCCAAGACCGAGGCCGCTGAGCACGTCACCGAGACCTTCGATCGCCTCGGCGGCTCCACCCCGGTGCTCGCCCTGGTCGAGTCCGCCCTCGGCATCGAGGAGGCGGTCTCGATCGCCCGCGCCCGCGGCACCTTCCGCCTCGCGTTCGGCAGCGGCGACTACCGCCGCGACACCGGCACCAGCGCCGACGACCTCGCGATGGCCTACCCGCGCTCGCGCCTGGTCGTCGCCTCGCGCATCGGCGACCTGCCCGGCCCGATCGACGGCCCGACCGTCTCGAACAGCCACCCCGTGCTGCGCGAGCAGTCCGCGCTCACGGTCTCGCTCGGCCTCACCGGGAAGCTCTGCCTCGACACCGAGCAGCTCGCCGTGATCAACGAGGTCATCAGCCCGACGCCGTCCGACGTCGCCTGGGCCCGCGACTTCCTCGACGACTTCGAGGCCCGCGGCCGCGTCATCCGCGACGGCAGCGACCTGCCCCGGCTGGGCCGCGCCAAGAAGATCGACAAGCTGGCCACGGCGTTCGGCGTCAACCCGCTGTGATCCGTCGCGGGGAGGGCGCCTCCGCGGCACACTGAGGGAGCCGCGGAGACCCTCCCGCGCAGGACGGAGACTCCGATGGGCGCGGTCAGCACCTTCCTCTGGTTCGACGACGGCGCAGGGGAGGCGGCGCGCTTCTACACGGAGCTGGTGCCGAACTCGCGGATCACCGGAAGCCAGGTGCTGCCGGAGGGCTCTCCGTCGCCCGGCGAGGTGCTGTCGGTGACGTTCGAGCTCGACGGGCAGCGGTTCCAGGCGATCAACGCCGGGCCGCGGTTCCCGTTCACCGAGGCCGTCTCGATCGTCGTGACCGTCGGCGGCCAGTCCGAGCTCGACCGGCTGTGGGACGCCCTGATCGCGGACGGCGGCGAGGAGAGCCGGTGCGGCTGGCTCCGCGACCGCTGGGGGCTGTCCTGGCAGATCGTGCCGGAGGTCCTCCCGCGTCTGCTCGGAGGCGCCGACCCCGAGGCGTCCGCGCGCGCTCTGCAGGCGATGCTCGCGATGAGCCGCCTCGACATCGCGGAGCTGGAGCGGGCCCATGCCGGCACGTGACTCCGCCCGCCCGCGCCGCTCGACGTCGCTGCGGCGCGCGTACCTCCGCGACTACCGCTACGCCTACGGCTCGCGCTTCGTGCACCTGCGGGAGGGCTGGGACGTGTCGCGGTACGCGTCCGGCGACGGCGCTCCGGTGCTGCTCATCCCCGGGATCTACGAGACGTGGCAGTTCCTCCGGCCCATCGCCGAGAGGCTGCACGCGGCGGGCCATCCGATCCACGTGCTGCCCGCGCTCGGCTACAACACGCGGCCGATCGTCGCGTCGGCCGGACTCGGCCAGGACTACCTGCGCGAGCACGATCTGCGCGGAGTCGTCGTCGTCGCGCACAGCAAGGGCGGCCTGATCGGCAAGCACATGATGGTCGTCGACGACCGCGAGGACGGGCGGATCGAGCGCATGATCGCCGTCTCGACCCCGTTCAACGGCTCGTCGCTCGCACGGATCGCCCCGGCGCGGGCGCTCCGGGAGTTCGCACCCCACCGCCCGCTGATCCGCACCCTGCTGGCCGAGCGCGAGGCCGACGCGCGCATCACGTCGATCTACGGGATGCGCGACCAGTACATCCCCGGAGGGAGCCGCCTCGCCGGGGCGCGCGAGAACATCGCGGTCTCGGTGGTCGGCCACTTCGCGCTGCTCTCGAGCCCGAAGGTGCTCGACCTCATCGCGGCCCGGGTCTGAGGCCGGACGGGATCCGCTGGGCTCGCCGCCCACGTGAGGCGCCTGCCGTGCGGCGCGACCTCGACCGGAGGACGGCCGCCTCAGCGACGGGCCGAGCCGCCCGCCGCGCTCAGGACCAGGGAGTGAGCAGCACGAGCGGGATCTGCCGCTCGGTCTTCGTCTGGTACTCGGCGTAGTCCGGCCACGCGGCGACCGCGCGCTCCCACCAGGCCGCGCGCAGATCGCCCTCGAGCACGCTCGCGGCGTAGTCCTTCTTCACGGGCCCGTCCTGCAGCTCGACGTGCGGCTCCTTGAGCATGTTGCCGTACCAGACGGGGTGCTCGGGCGCGCCGCCCTTGGACGCGACGACCACGTACTCGCCCTCGTGCTCGACGCGCATCAGCGCGGTCTTGCGGAGCTTCCCGCTCTTCGAGCCGACGGTGGTCAGGACGATGATGGGGCGGCCGCGGAGGAGGTTCCCCTCGGCTCCGCCGGTCCGCTCGTAGAGCTCCGCCTGCTCGCGGGCCCACTCGGACGTGCTGGGTTCGTACTCTCCGGTCAGCGGCATGCCTCCGATCGTACGGCCGCGGCGGCCCCGGTGGCCGACCCGTGTGCAGGAGGATGGAGCGGTGTTCTCCGCAGACCCGTTCGACCGAGCCCGTATCGCCCTCCTGCGCGACGACCTGATCCGCGCCCGCTACGGCGTGGACGCCGTGCGGGGGCTCTGGGGCGACGAAGCGGCCGAGGCGCTGCACCGCGGCGACCGGGTCCCCGCCCGCCGCGCCCTCGAGCGCAGCGGCGACCACGACGCGCTGGCCACCCTCGCCCGCCTGTTCCTCCTGGCCGATCCCGTCTCGGCCGACGACGCGGACGAGGCGTTCGGCGCTCTCGCGCTGGAGGGGGCGGTGGAGCTCGGCCTGGTGCGCGTCGAGGCCGGAGCCGTCGTCACCGCGGCTCTCGACCTGCGCCCCTACGACGTGGTCGACCAGCGCGGCGCTGCCTCCTGGTGGATCGCCTCCGACCTCGGGGAGCTCGCCCTCGGCCGCGCGCTCGACGAGGACCACGTGCTCGGCGTCGGCGGCGCGAGCCTCACGCTGACCGGCCTGATGATCCAGCGGCCCGTCGGCCGCGTGCTCGACCTGGGGACCGGCTGCGGGATCCAGGCGCTGCACGCCTCCCGCCACGCCGAGCAGGTGGTCGCCACCGACATCTCCGAGCGCGCGCTCGCGCTCGCCTCTTTCACCGCGGCGCTCAACGGGATCGAGAACATCGAGTTCCGCCTCGGCAGCCTCTACGAGCCGGTCGCGGGGGAGCGCTTCGACCACATCGTCACGAACCCGCCGTTCGTCATCACGCCGCGAGCCGAGGGCGTCCCCTCCTACGAGTACCGCGACGGCGGGCTGGAGGGCGACGAGATCGTGCGCCGCGTGATCCTCGGAGCCGCCGAGCACCTGGTGCCCGGCGGTGTCGCGCAGCTCCTGGGGAACTGGGAGTACCGGGAGGGCGCGGACGCCTTCGACCGGATCGCGGACTGGCTCGCCGACGCCCGCAGCCCGCTGGAGCAGGCGCTCGAGGCGGGGCCCGAGGGGCTCGACGCCTGGATGGGCGGGACCGCCTCTCCTCTGGACGTCTGGGTCGTGGAGCGCGAGCGTCAGGATCCGGCGGTCTACGCCGAGACCTGGATCCGGGACGGCGGCACGACTCGCGGCCCCGCGTTCGACGCGCTGGTCGACGCCTGGCTGACCGACTTCGAGCGGCGCGGGGTGACCGGCGTCGGCTTCGGCTACGTCACGCTCCGCCTGCCCGAGCAGCCCCGCCCGCCGATCCGCCGCCTCGAGCGGATCACCACGCCGGTCGCGACCGCGGGCCTGGGCGGCCACCTCGCCGCCTGCCTCGACGCGGCCGAGGCCCTCGCGTCGATCGACGATCGCGCTCTGGCGGGTCTCGCCCTGGTCGTCGCCGGAGACGTCACGGAGGAGCGGCACTACTGGCCGGGCAACGACGATCCGACGGTGCTGCGGCTGCGCCAGGGCGGCGGGTTCGCCCGGGTCGAGGAGGTCGACACGGCGCTCGCCGCCGTGGTCGGCGCCTGCGACGGCGAGCTCTCGGTGGCGGCGATCGCGGCGGCGGTCGCCTCGCTCCTCCAGGTCGAGGAGGAGGCGGTGTCCGACTCGGTGCTGCCGCGGGTGCGCGAGCTGGTGGCGACGGGGCTGCTGCGGCTGCCCCAGGGGGAACGCGGCTAGAAGAGGGTGGCGGAGTCCTCGACGGGGGGCGCGGCGGCCGCGGCGGGCGCGGCGGCGGCCGTCGGCCATCCGGGTCCGGCGTCGACGGGCTGCCGGCGCTGGTAGGCGGTCGCGGCGCTCCGGGCGCGGACGTCGGCGGCCTCGTTCATCCGGTGGTTGGCGTGCCCCTTCACCCACTCGAAGGTGACGGCTCGGCCCTGCAGCTCCTCGTCGAGCGCCTTGATGATCTCGACGTTCATCACCGGCTTGCCGTCGGCCTTGCGCCAGCCCTTCCGCTTCCAGCCCGGCAGCCACTCGGTGCAGGCCTTGATGGCGTACTGGCTGTCGCAGAGGATGTGCAGCGGCTCCTCCTCCTGCGCGGTCGCGCGCAGCAGCTCGAGCACCGCGGTGAGCTCGCCGATGTTGTTCGTGCCGTGCGACCAGCCGCCCGCGGCCCAGCGCTCGTCGTCGACGTACCAGGCCCAGCCGGCGGGGCCGGGGTTGCCCAGTGCGGACCCGTCTGCGGCGGCGATGATGCTCACGTGCGTCTCTCCTCGTGCTCTCGGTGCTCGCGCCGGTGCGGCGCCCTCCGAGGGTAGTCGGCGGGCGGGGCGGTCCGCGGCGCGCGGCGCGGAGTCAGGCGGAGGAGGAGCGGCGCGCGATCGTCACGCGCGTCGAGTACGGCATCGCGACGGTCCCGCTCCCGCCCGACTCCTCGTCCACCACGGCGTCGACCGCCGCGAGGACCGCGGCGCGCTCCTCGTCGGGCATCGCGATGACGGAGCTGCGGGACGCGAACATGTCCCGCACCCCGGCTCGGTCCAGCTCGAAGGACCACTCGAAGGCCGCGAACGCCACCCGCTCGAGAGCGGAGCCGAGCGGCGGCCGGAGCGTCTCGAAGCGCTCGGCGGTGGAGGCTCCGGCGACCTCGCCGAGCCGGCGCACCCAGGGGACCGACTCGTCGCGGATGTTCCACACCAGCGCGAGCACGCCCTCCGGCACCAGGACGCGGGCGACTTCGGCTCCCGCGCGCTCGGCGTCGACCCAGTGCCACGACTGCGCGGCGGTGACGAGCTCCGCGGAGGCGTCCGCGGCGGGGATCGCCTCGGCCGTCCCCTCCTCGGGGCGGACCCCCGGCAGATTCGAGGCGAGCCGCGCGAGCATCTCCGCGTCGGGCTCGACCGCGGTCACGTCGAGGCCGCGGGACGCGAGCGACGCGGTGAACTTGCCCGTTCCCGCGCCGAGGTCCACAGCGCGCAGCCGATCGGAGGCGTCGGCTCCCGCCGCGCGGGCCCGCTCCGGGACGAAGGCGCCCGCCACCCGCGCGGGGGCGTGCCCCACGATCCAGTCGACGGCGTCGTCGGGGTAGCCGGGCCGCCCGCGGTCGTAGGCGTCGACCGCGCTGCCGAAGGAGCGTCCGAGGCCGCTCATCGCTTCTCCGCCGCTCGCGCGAGCACGTCCACCGCGTAGCCGTAGCCGGCGATCCCCGCGCCGACGATCACGGCGATCGCGACGTCCGAGAGGTAGGAGTGCTGCCGGAACGGCTCGCGCCGGTGCACGTTGCTCACGTGGACCTCGACCATCGGCAGCTCGGTCGCGAGGACGGCGTCGCGGATCGCGATCGACGTGTGCGTGTACGCCCCGGCGTTGAGCACCACTCCCGAGACGGAGCCGCGAGCCGCGTGCAGCCGGTCGACGATCGCGCCCTCCGAGCTGCTCTGGAAGGTCTCGACCGTGAAGCCGTGCCGCTCGGCCGCCTCCGCCGCCAGCGCCTCGGCGTCGACGAGGGTGTCCGAGCCGTAGAGCTCGGGCTCGCGGGTGCCGAGCAGGTTCAGGTTCGGGCCGTTGAGGACGAGGATCGGCAGCTTCACGCTCCGACCCTAGCGCCGGCCGTCCCTGCGAGCGGGAGCGGCGGCAGCGCCGCGCGCAGGAGGATCAGCTCGCGCGCATGGGCGTCCAGACGCCGGTCCTCCTCGGTCCGCGGCTCGAGAGGCGGGACCGGCTCGGCCGCCCCGTCCGAGCCCCGCACCACGAAGACGCTCCGGCACTGCGTGGTCAGCTCCAGCTCGCCGGTCCGCGGGTCCCCGGAGCGCACGTGCACCGCCAGGTGCATGCTCCGGGCGCTCGTGTGGATGAGGCGCGCCTCCACCTCGACGAGGTGCCCGATGCGCACCGGACGGTAGAAGTGGATCCCGCCGGAGTAGACGGCCACCGCGTCGCGGCCGGTCCAGCGCTGCGCGACCGCGTCGGCCGCCTCGTCGATCCAGCGCATCACGATCCCGCCGTGGGCGTTGCCGCCCCAGTTGACGTCGCCCGGCGCCGCGAGGAAGCGGAACACGATCCGCGGACCGGTGCCCGCCTCGGTGTACTCCTGGGCGCGCATCACGTCGTGCAGCCTCCGGCGGCCCTCGATGCGCGCGGCGGCGCCCTCGGCGAGGGACAGGTCCTCGATCGAGCGGGGCCGCCACTCCAGGACCGACCGCGGCCTCTTCTCGTCGTCGACGGCCACGAACACGAGGAGGCAGTGCGTGGCGTCCTCGTAGAGGCCGGTCCGCGGATCCGCCTGCGCGACCTGCACCAGCACGTGCATGCTCGTGCGCCCGGTGTGGATGACGCGGGCGGTCGCCTCGATCAGGTTGCCGACCGAGATGGGCCGGGTGAAGTGGACGTTGCCGACGTACGCCGTCACGCAGTAGCCGCCGCTCCAGCCCACGGCGCAGGCGTAGCCGGCCTTGTCGATCCACTCGAGGACGCGGCCGGCCTGGGCGCTGCGGCCGTCGGCGGTGGCGTCCTGCGGGGCGGCGAGGAAGCGGAGCGTGATGCGGTCGGTCATGGTGCCCGTCGACGTGGGAGCGGAAGGGGGGAGTGGACCCGCGGGGGTGCGAGGAAAGGGGGATGATCCGCCCGCGGGCCACAGGGGTGTCCGGCAGGAGCCGGCTCGGTCAGGGGGATCAGGCCGCCAGCGGCAGCTTCTCGGCGAGGAGCCGGAGCCGCAGGGCCTGGAGCTCGGCGGTCAGCTCGGGCGGCAGCCGGTCGCCGAACCGCGTGAAGAACTCCTCCGTGAGCGCGCACTCCTCCAGCCACGCCTCCACCGGGACGGAGAACAGCTCCTCCTTCTGGGCCGCGGAGAGCCGGAGCCCGTGCGTGTCGATCACGACCGGCAGGTCGCCGAGGGGGCTCCGCCGCGCCTCCGCCAGCCCCTCCAGGCGGCGGACGAGCCACTGCAGCACCCGCGCGTTCTCGCCGAAGCCGGGCCAGAGGAACTCGCCGTCCGCGTCCTTCCGGAACCAGTTGACCTGGAACACCGCCGGCGCCGCATCGCCGAGCTCAGCGCCGATCGCGAGCCAGTGCGCGAAGTAGTCGGCCATGTTGTAGCCGCAGAAGGGGAGCATCGCGAACGGATCGCGGCGCAGCTCCCCGACCGTGCCCTCCGCGGCCGCGGTCTTCTCGGAGGCGACGGTCGCACCCAGGAAGACGCCGTGCTGCCACGAGGTGGCCTGCGTGACCAGCGGGACGTTGCTCGCCCGTCGGCCACCGAAGACGATCGCGTCCAGCGGCACGCCCTCGTGGGCGTCCCAGTCGGCGGAGAGCGACGGGCACTGCGCGGCCGGCGCGGTGAAGCGGGAGTTGGGGTGCGCGGCGGGCGTGCCGGACGCCGGCGTCCACGGCTGCCCGCGCCAGTCGGTCAGCCGCTCCGGGACCTCGTCGGTCAGGCCCTCCCACCACACGTCGCCGTCCTCGCGGAGCGCGACGTTGGTGAAGATCGTGTTGCCCCAGAGCGTCTGCACGGCGTTCGGGTTCGAGCTCTCCCCGGTGCCGGGAGCGACGCCGAAGAAGCCCGTCTCGGGGTTCATCGCCCAGAGGCGTCCATCCTCCCCGCGGCGCATCCAGGTGATGTCGTCGCCCAGCGTCTCGACCCGCCAGCCGGGGATCGCGGGCTGCATCATCGCGAGGTTGGTCTTGCCGCACGCGCTCGGGAAGGCGGCGGCGACGTGGTAGCGCCGTCCCTCGGGCGAGACGATGCGGATCAGCAGCATGTGCTCGGCGAGCCAGCCCTCCTCGCGCCCCATCGCCGAGGCGATGCGCAGGGCGAAGCACTTCTTCGCCAGCAGGGCGTTGCCGCCGTAGCCGGAGCCGTACGAGACGATCTCGCGCGTCTCCGGGAACTGGGTGATGTACTTCACGGGGCTGCACGGCCAGGCGACGTCCTCGCGGGTGACGCCGTCCGCGTCGCGGAGGGGCAGCCCCACGGTGTGCACGCCGCGGACGAACGGGGTCTCCTCGGTGAAGGCGGCGAGCGGCTCGGAGCCCACGCGCGCCATGATCCGCAGGTTCAGCACCGCGTAGGCCGAGTCGGTGACCTGGACGCCCAGCTGCGAGAGCGGACCACCGACGGGCCCCATCGAGAACGGGACGACGTACATCGTCCGTCCGCGCATCGCTCCGTCGAGGAGGGGAGCGAGCTCGGCCCTCATCGCGGCGGGCTCGCGCCAGTTGTTGGTCGGTCCCGCGTCGGCCTCGTCGGTCGTGCAGATGAAGGTGCGGTCCTCGACCCGGGCGACGTCGTCCGGGTCGGTGCGGGCCAGGAACGAGCCGGGCCGCCACTCCGGATTGAGCGGGAGGAGCGTGCCGGAGGCGACGAGCCGCTCGGTCAGGCGGTACCACTCCGCGGGGGAGCCGTCGCTCCACTCGATCGCGTCGGGCTTGAGGATCGCGGCGGTCTCGCGCACCCAGCGGCGGAGGGCGAGGGGCGCCGGCGGCACGACGGGCGCGGGGACGGACGTCGGCGCGGTCATGGTGCTCGGCTCGAGTCGGACGGTGTTGCTGTAGATGCTCATGCTGGCTCCGCTTTCGGTGGTCGTCGTCGACGGGGGTGGGGAGTCGCCGGCCGCAGCCGGGAAGAGGCCGGCCGGGCCGGGAGGGGCGCTCAGTGGCGCCTGAAGCCAGGATGGAGGAGGATCGGGAGGTATTCCCGGCGCTCAGGCGGTCAAGAAACCACCTTTTTGCGCTTCCGTCACAACCGATCGCTGGAGCTCGCCGTGACCGATCCCTCGACGCCCGCCCCGGGCTCCGACGCCGTGCTGCTCGGGCAGCGCCTGCGCCACTTCCGCACCCGGCGCGGACTGACCCTCGGGCAGCTCGCCGAGCGCGTCGACGTGTCGGGGAGCCAGCTCTCGCTGATCGAGACGGGGCGCCGCGAGCCGCGCCTCTCCCTCCTGCAGCGCCTCGCGGCCGCGCTCGGCGTCGAGCTGGCGGCGCTGCTCTCGGACGAGCCGCCGAGCGAGCGGGCCGCGCTCGAGATCGAGCTGGCGCGCGTGCAGAAGGGGTCGCTGTACCGCTCGCTCGGCCTGCCCGAGTTCAAGGTCAACAAGGGGCTGAGCACGCCCGTGCTGGAGGCGTTCCTCGGCGTCTACCGCGAGCTCGCCCGTCGCCGGAGCGAGGCGAGTGCCACACCGGAGGAGGCGCGCCGGGCCAACACCGCCCAGCGGCTCCAGCTGCGCGAGCGCAGCTCCTACCTGCCCGAGATCGAGGAGGTGGCGGGCGAGATGCTCCGGACCGTCGGGCACCGCGGAGGAGCACTGACCCACAGCTCCGTCTCGAAGATGGCCCGGCACCTCGGCTTCGAGATCATCCACGTCGGCGACCTGCCGCACTCCGCCCGCTCGGTGATCGACCTCGCGAACGGCAGGATCTACCTCCCGCCCGCCTCGATCCCCGGGGGGCACGGCCTGCGGGCGCTGGCGCTGCAGGCGATGGCGCACCGCCTCCTCGGGCACGAGCGGCCGGTGACCTACGCCGACTTCCTCCGCCAGCGCCTCGAGATCAACTACTTCGCCGCCGCGTGCCTGATGCCGCTGGAGCCGGCGGTCGCGTTCCTCCAGGAGGCGAAGCGCGAGCGGGACATCTCGGTGGAGGACTTCCGCGACGGCTTCGGCGTCACCCACGAGGCCGCCGCCCTGCGCTTCACGAACCTGCTCACCTCGCACCTCGACATCCGGATGCACTTCCTGCGGGTGCTGGGAGACGGCTCGATCCAGAAGGCCTACGAGAACGACGGGCTGCCGCTGCCGACCGACGTCACCGGGGCCGTCGAGGGCCAGGTCGTCTGCCGCTACTGGTCGGCGCGCTCCGCGTTCACCCGGACCAACCGGACGACGGAGTACTACCAGTACGTCGACACTCCGGCGGGCACCTTCTGGTCGGCGTCGCAGACCGGCACGACCGCCACCGAGGAGTTCTCGATCACCGTGGGCGTCCCGTTCGCCGAGGCCCGCTTCTTCCGAGGCCGCGACACCGACCGCCGCGAGCTCTCCCGCTGCCCCGACGAGTCCTGCTGCCGACGCGCCCCGTCGGAGCTCGCCGCGCGCTGGGACGGCAACGCCTGGCCGAGCGCGCGCCTGCACGCGCACGTGCTCGCGCCGCTGCCGTCGGGGACCTTCCCCGGCATCGACGACGCCGAGGTCTACGAGTTCCTCGACGCGCACGCCCGCGAGTCCTGACCGCTCCCGCGAGACGCCGCTCCGGTGCGCCTGGGTCGGCGTGCCGCGTACCCGAGCGCGTCCCGCGGAGGGGGCGGGAGGCGTCAGTCCGAGATGAGGGCGCGGGCCGTTCCCTCGTCGAGGATGAGGTCGGTGATGAGACCGGCCGCCAGGGCGCCGCGCAGGCCCGGCAGCTTCGAGGCGCCCGAGACGACGCAGATCCGGCGCGACGCGCGGCGCACCGTGGAGAGGTCCGGACCGCTTGCACGTTCGTTCATGGGGATGTCGTCCCAGCTGCCGTCGGACCGGTAGAACACCGTCGCGACGTCGCCGACGACCCCGGAGCCGCTGAGCGAGGTGAAGTCGCTCGGCTCCAGGTAGCCGCCGATGTAGACCTTCGAGGGGACCGCCGCGAACGGCGACCCGAGCCCGAACAGCGCCACGTCCATCCGCTGCTGCAGCTCCAGGACCCGTCGGGTGGAGCGCTCGCGCCACACCGCCTGCTTGGTGGTCGGGTCGTCGAAGAACGCCGGCACCGGGAACTGCTGGACCTTCGCCGCGTAGGCGTCACCGAAGCGGCGGAGGATCTCGCTCGAGTAGTTGATGCCCGTGGTCTCGGTGTTGCCGGCGCCGTTCAGCTGCACGATCTGCGTGTTGTGCGTCTCCTTGGCGATCAGGTGGCGGCTGATCGCGCTCATCGTGGAGCCCCAGGCGATGCCGACGATCATGTTCGAGTCGATGAACTGCCCGAGGATCCTCGCTGCGGACAGGGCGACCCGCTCGAGCCGGTCGATCTCGCTGGTGTGGTCCGGCACCGGCACGATGTGCGCCGTGATGTCGAAGTGGGACCGCACCTCGGCCGAGAGGGCGCTCGCCCGGTCGAGGGGGGAGCGGATCTGGATGTCGACCAGGCCTGTCGCGCGGGCGTGCGAGAGCAGGCGCGAGACGGAGGAGCGCGACGTGTGCAGCTCGTGCGCGATCGCGTCCATCGTCAGATCCTGCATGTAGTACAGCTGGGCCGCACGCAGCGCGTCCCGCGTCTTGTCGGGATGGGTCGCGTGGGTCGTCTCGTCGAGTTCGACGACCGGTCTCACCGGGGTCATAGCACTCCCTGCACGGATTTCCACCCGTCTTGACCGGATGTGTTGTCGGGTCAAGGATGGCTGTATTCCTCCGCGAAATCAATCGGTCATCTCCCCGGTGCACGCTGGTGCGGAGGCCTCGACGACACCCCTACGACACGAAGGCGAGTACGAAGTGGCACAGTCCGACGGAACTCCCGGAAACTCCGCTCTGCGCGAGAGCGTCGCTGCTCTCCGCGACAACCCCCGCGCCACGGTCCTGGTCATCGGCGGTGGCATCAACGGCATCGGGACCTTCCGCGAGCTCGCGCTCAACGGCGTCGACGTCGCCCTCGTCGAGCGCGGCGACTACGTCTCCGGTGCCTCGAGCGCCTCGAGCCACATGATCCACGGCGGCATCCGCTACCTCGAGAACGGCGAGTTCCGACTCGTCAACGAGGGCGTGCACGAGCGCAACGGCCTGCTGAAGATCGCTCCCCATTACGTGAAGCCGCTGCAGACGACGATCCCGATCTACTCGACGTTCTCGGGCATCCTCGCGGCTCCGCTGCGCTTCCTGACCCACAAGTCGGGCAAGCCGCAGGAGCGCGGTGCGCTGCTGATCAAGGTCGGCCTCACGATGTACGACTTCTTCTCCCGCGACGGCGGCACGGTCCCGCGCCACCAGTTCCACGGGCGCAAGCGCTCGCTGAACGAGCTCCCCAAGCTCGACCCGAAGATCAAGTACACCGCCACCTACTTCGACGCCTCCGTGCACGAGCCCGAGCGCCTCGCGCTCGATGTGCTCCACGACGCGCTGATCGGCGGCAGGAAGGCCCGCGCGGCCAACTACGTCGAGGCCGTCGGCGCCGACGAGAAGGGCGTCGTCCTCCGCGACCGCGAGTCCGGCGAGGAGTTCACCTTCGCGGCGGACGTCGTCGTCAACGTCTCCGGACCGTGGACCGACTTCACCAACACGGCCCTCGGCACGTCCACGAAATTCATGGGCGGCACCAAGGGCTCGCACATCGTGCTCGACAACCCCGAGCTGGTCGAGGCCTGCGAGGGTCGCGAGATGTTCTTCGAGCACAGCGACGGACGCATCGTCCTCATCTACCCGCTCAAGGGCCGCGTGATGGTCGGCACGACCGACATCGACGCCGACCCCACGAAGCCGGCGGTGTGCACGGAGGAGGAGATCGACTACTTCTTCGAGCTCGTCAACCACGTCTTCCCGGCCATCCGCGTGGACCGCTCGCAGATCGTCTTCAAGTTCTCCGGCATCCGCCCGCTGCCCCGCCACGACGACGAGGCCCCGGGCTTCGTCTCCCGCGACTACCGCATCGAGCCCTCGACGCTCCCCGGCAACGGCTCGCCCGTGCTCAGCCTGGTCGGCGGCAAGTGGACGACGTTCCGCGCCCTGTCGGAGCACCTCTCGAACGAGGTCTTCAAGCGGATCGGCGTGACCCGTCGCGTCTCCACCGTGAAGACCCCCATCGGAGGCGGCAAGGGCTTCCCGCGCACCGATGCGTCCCGCGCGCAGTGGATCAGCCAGCACCGCTCCGGGCTCTCCTCGGCCCGCACGGGCCAGCTGCTCGAGCGCTACGGTACCCGCGCGCAGGAGGTCATCGAGGCCCTGGCCGACGGACACGACGAGGCGCTCGACTTCGACAAGGACTTCACCACCGGTGAGATCCGCTACCTCGCCCAGCGCGAGAGCGTGGTGCACCTCATCGACCTGGTGATGCGCCGCACCAACCACGCCTTCACGGGCGGCCTGAGCCGCGAGCTCCTCGAGGAGCTCGCCGAGCACACGGGCGCCGTGCTGGGCTGGGACGACGCCGCCCGCGCGTCGGAGGTCGACGCGACCATCGCGCACCTCAAGGAGTACAACGGCGTCGACGTCGGGGGCACCTCGGTGCAGACCCCGACGGCCGTGCCCGCCTCCTGATCGGCGATCAGGCGCGGATCGACGGAAGCCCCGGACCGAGGACCACCTCGACCGGGGCTTCCGTCGTGACAACGCACAAACGTGCACGCGCCGTTCCTTGTCGCTAGGACAGGGCGCCGATAACTTCACACCGTCGGGCATCGAAGCCCGCCGCGGACGCCTGTGCGCGTCCGTCTTACGAAAAGGAAAAGGTCAACGTGGACAATCTCGGAGTGGTCTTCCTCGCCGAAGTCGTGGGAACGGCCATGCTCGTGCTCCTCGGCTGCGGTGTCGTCGCCAACGTCGCGCTCGTGAAGAGCAAGGGTCTCAACGGCGGAACCCTCATGGTCAACATCGGCTGGGGCTTCGCGGTCTTCGCCGGTGTGATCGTCTCGTACAACTCGGGGGCGCACCTCAACCCCGCGGTCACCCTGGGCCTCGTCGCGAGCGGAGCGACCGAGTTCGGATCCGGCGTGCCCGTCAACATCGTCTCGATCCTCGTCTACATCCTCGCCCAGATGATCGGTGCGATCCTCGGTGCCGTCTTCTGCTGGCTCGCCTACAAGCAGCACTTCGACGAGGAGCCCGACGCGGCCAACAAGCTCGGCGTCTTCTCGACCGGCCCGGCGATCCGCTCGTACGGCTGGAACTTCGTCACCGAGGTCGTCGGCACCTTCGTCCTCGTCTTCGTCGTCATCGGCTTCGGCGGCGGACGTCAGGGCGACGGCGGTCTGGCCGCGCTCGGCGCGCTGCCCGTCGCCATCCTGGTGATCGCGATCGGCGCCTCCCTCGGCGGCCCGACCGGCTACGCCATCAACCCCGCCCGCGACCTCGGCCCCCGCATCGCGCACGCTCTCCTGCCGATCAAGGGCAAGGGCTCGAGCGACTGGAGCTACGCCTGGGTGCCCGTCGCCGGCCCGATCGTCGGTGGAGTGCTCGCGGGCCTCGCCTCGCTCGTGCTGCTCCCGGTCCTCTAGACCGCCGCGCTTCCTTTCACCCCCGTTACGAAGGAGTAATCATTCATGGCTGACTACGTCATCGCTATCGACCAGGGGACCACGTCGTCCCGCGCGATCATCTTCGACAAGAAGGGATCGATCGTCTCCACCGGCCAGAAGGAGCACGAGCAGATCTTCCCGCGCGCCGGCTGGGTCGAGCACGACCCGATCGAGATCTGGAACAACGTCCGCGAGGTGATCGGCCAGGCTCTCTCCCGCGCCGACCTGACCCGCCACGACATCGCCTCCGTCGGCATCACCAACCAGCGCGAGACCGCTGTCGTCTGGGACAGGACGACCGGCAAGCCCGTCTACAACGCCATCGTCTGGCAGGACACCCGCACCCAGTCGATCGTCGACCGCCTCGCCGGCGATGAGGGCGCGGACCGCTTCAAGTCGATCGTGGGCCTCCCGCTCGCGACCTACTTCTCCGGCACCAAGATCGTCTGGATCCTCGAGAACGTCGAGGGTGCTCGCGAGAAGGCCGAGGCGGGCGACCTGATCTTCGGCACGACGGACACCTGGGTCCTCTGGAACCTGACCGGCGGCATCGACGGCGGCGTCCACAAGACCGACGTCACCAACGCCTCCCGCACCCTGTTCCTCGACCTCGAGACCCTCGAGTGGCGCGACGACATCCTCGAGGCCTTCGGGGTCCCGAAGTCGATGCTCCCCGAGGTCTGCTCCTCCTCCGAGGTCTACGGCCACGTCGAGTCCTCGTCGCTGCTGCGCGAGGTCCCGATCGCCGGCATCCTCGGCGACCAGCAGGCCGCGACCTTCGGCCAGGCGGCGTTCGACCCGGGCGAGGCGAAGAACACCTACGGCACCGGCAACTTCCTGATCTTCAACACGGGCACCGAGATCGTCCACTCGAAGAACGGTCTGCTCACCACCATCGGCTACAAGCTCGGCGACGGCGAGGTGCACTACGCGCTCGAGGGCTCGATCGCGGTCTCCGGCTCGCTGATCCAGTGGCTGCGCGACAACCTGGGCCTCATCGGCTCGGCCCCCGAGGTCGAGGCGCTGGCCGCCACGGTCGAGGACAACGGAGGCGCGTACTTCGTGCCCGCCTTCTCGGGTCTGTTCGCCCCCTACTGGCGCTCCGACGCCCGCGGAGCCCTCGTCGGCCTCACCCGCTACGTCAACAAGGGCCACATCGCCCGCGCCGCGCTCGAGGCGACCGCCTTCCAGACCCGCGAGGTCCTGGACGCGGTCAACGCCGACTCCGGCGTCCCCCTGCAGGAGCTCAAGGTCGACGGCGGAATGATCGCCAACAACCTGCTCATGCAGTTCCAGGCCGACATCCTCGGCGTCCCGGTCGTCCGACCGGTCGTCGCGGAGACCACCGCGCTCGGAGCGGCCTACGCGGCCGGTCTCGCGGTCGGCTTCTGGGAGAACCTCGACGACCTGCGCCAGAACTGGCAGGAGGACTCGCGCTGGACCCCGCAGATGGACCAGGACGAGGCCGCCCGCCAGTACCGCCTCTGGAAGAAGGCCGTCACCAAGACCTTCGACTGGATCGACGAGGACGTGCAGTAGTTCCTTCCGCGGCAGTCCCTGCCTGCCGCGGCGCGGTCGGCTCATCGAGGTGGTCGCGTCTCGGGGAGCGGGTTCCGTCCGGTTAGGGGACAACGCTGACACGCGTTCTCCCCGTTCGCCTCGTGCGGCGAGCGAATGATGTGCGTCCGTTCACGGTGAAGCGCCCTGTCCGACCCTCGGGTCGGGTGGGGCGCTTCGTCGTTCCGACGACGGCGCAACGAGTATCGCAACGGGGTGGTTCGGGGACACCCATGCTGGTCGAGTCTTCGCCGCAGCCGGCTCATCGAGACCCGGCAATTCGGACCTGCATGCTGGTCGCGTAGTCGCTGCAGGCGGCTTATCGAGACCCGGACCGGGCGGGGCCTCAGTCCGCCGACAGCCCGAGCTGCGCGTCCAGCTCGTCCAGGGAGCCGATCCGGCGCACGCCCAGCTCGACCGCCTCGGGCGGCAGCTCGCGGCCGTGCTCGGGACCGCCGACGCGGTCGAGCCAGACGCCGCGCAGGCCCGCAGCGGCCGCTCCGACGGCGTCGGTGCCGAGCCGGTCGCCGACGTAGAGGGCCTCCTCCGGAGAGACCCCGAACCGCTCGCAGGCGATCGCGAAGATCCGCGCGTCCGGCTTGGCGACGCCGACGTCGCCGGAGGCGATCACGTGCTCGAAGCGACCGGAGAGGCCCGTGCCCTCGATCTTCCCCCGCTGGAAGTCGAGCACGCCGTTGGTGATGACGCCGAGGCGGACTCCGGCGGCGTCGAGCCGGTCGAGGACGGGCAGCGCGTCGTCGTGGAGGGTCCAGGCGGCGACGTAGTGCTCGAGGTACCCGCGGAACCAGGAGCTCGCCTCCTCGGGAGTCAGCCCGACTCCGGCCTCCGCGGCGAAGTCCGTGGCGCGCGCCCGGCGCTGGCCCTCGTAGTCGAGCTCGCCCGCGAGGTAGCGGTGGTAGTGCTCCTCCTCGAGCAGGTGCCAGCGGCGCTGCACGTCGGCCGGCTCGCCGGCGTAGGCGGCGCCGAGCGAGGCGGCGTACGCGACGATCCCCTCCCGCACAGCGCGGGCATGGGCGAAGAGGGTGTCGTCGAGGTCGAAGAGCGCGAGCCGCAGCACGGCCGCCTCAGCGGACGCGGCGGAGGAGGCCGACGGAGTCGTAGACGGCGGCGAGCGTGCGCTCCGCGGTCTCGGACGCGCGGTCGGCGGCGAGGGAGAGGACCCGGTCGAGCTCGGCCGGGTCGGCGAGCAGCTCCGCGGTCCGCGCGCGGATCGGGTCGAAGGTGGCGGCGACCACCTCGACGAGGCCCTTCTTGAGGTCCCCGTAGCCGTGGCCCGCGTACTCCTGCTCCAGCGACTCGACGGAGCGGTCGGCGAGGACCGAGTAGATCGTCAGCAGGTTCGAGACGCCGGGCTTCGCCGCCCGGTCGAAGCGCACCTCCGACTCGGTGTCCGTCACGGCGCGCATGATCTTCTTCGCGGTCGCCTTCGGCTCGTCGAGCACGCTGAGCAGGCCCGCATCCGACTCCGCCGACTTCGACATCTTGGCGCCCGGGTTCTGCAGGTCGAAGATCTTCGCGGTCTCGCGCACGATGTGGGGCTCCGGCACGGCGAAGGTCTCGCCGAAGCGCGAGTTGAAGCGCGCGGCGAGATCGCGGGTGAGCTCCAGGTGCTGGCGCTGGTCCTCGCCGACCGGCACCGCGTCCGTCTGGTACAGCAGGATGTCGGCCGCCATCAGGATCGGGTAGGTGAACAGGCCCACCGAGGCGGCCTCAGCGCCCTGCTTCGCCGACTTGTCCTTGAACTGCGTCATCCGGCTGGCCTCGCCGAAGCCGGTCAGGGTGTTGAGGACCCAGGCGAGCTCGGCGTGAGCGGGCACGTGGGACTGGATGAAGAGGGTCGAGCGCGCGGGGTCGATGCCCGCGGCGATGTACTGCGCGGCGGTCGCGCGGGTGCGCTCGCGGAGCTGCTGCGGGTCCTGCGGGACCGTGATCGCGTGCAGGTCGACGACGCAGAAGTAGGCGTCGAAGTCCTCCTGCATCGCGACCCACTGGGTCAGCGCGCCGATGTAGTTGCCGAGGTGCAGCGACCCGGAGGAGGGCTGCATGCCGGAAAAGATGACGGGCTTGGCGCCCGGGGTGCTGGGAGTCATGGGTGGCCTCGAGGGGTCGGTTCGCGGGGGAGAGGGTCAGAGCTCGTAGTCGACGACCACGGGGGAGTGGTCGGACCAGCGGGTGTCGTAGGAGGCGGCGCGGTCGACCTCGTAGCTGCGGGCGAGGTCGGCGAGCGCGGGCGTGGCGAGCTGGTAGTCGAGGCGCCAGCCGGTGTCGGTGTCGAAGGCCTGGCCGCGCTGCGACCACCACGTGTACGGCCCGGGCACCTCGCCCGCGAACCGGCGGCCGAGGTCGACCCAGCCCAGTCCGGCACCGGCGTTGTAGTCCGGGTCGCCCTCGGCGCCGACGAAGCGGTCGACGTAG
>NZ_PSUU01000023.1:0-62130 GCF_002932015.1 Rathayibacter sp. AY1H3 | reverse complement strand
GTTCCGGCGGATGTACGAGCGGGCGATGCGCCACGACGCCCCCGTCGACCGCTTCAGCGGCCGCCGGCTGGTCTGAGGGCGGGCCGGCTCGCGAGGGGGCCGGCCCGCGGAGGGGCTCGGGCTCAGCCGCGGACGGGCTCGGGCTCCGCGGCGACCGGCGCGGCCGACTCCCGGCGCTCGACCCAGGCGGGAGCGTCCCGGCCGAGCAGGAGGTAGGCGATGCCGGCCGAGACTCCGCCCGCGAGCCACGAGACGTCGACGCCGCCGAGGGCGGTCGCGGCCGGACCCTGCAGGGCGGGCACCGAGCCGTTCATGAACAGCCAGGTCAGGGTCGCGCCGATCGCGAAGGAGAGCAGCGCCCGCCAGCGGACGTCCGGCAGCAGCGGCGAGCCGACCGGGGCGAACAGGTGCCCGAAGGAGCGGACGCGCGGCTCGAACACGGTGTAGTGCACCAGCACGATCGCACCCCACGGGGCGACCCAGCCGACGAGGCCGACCAGCCACGCGTCGAGCGTGGTGGCGAGGTCGTCCTGGAAGACGAAGAACACCGCGGCCGCGAAGGCCAGCACGCCGACGATGAGGCTGAGCGCGCGGCGCCCGAGCCGGATGTCGAGGGCCTGGGTCGCCATGCCGAACGAGTAGATGTTCAGGACGTTGGTCGCGATCGGGCCGTGCACCACCAGGAGCAGCACGGGGATCGCGAGGGCGCCGAAGTTCTCGACGATCAGCGCCCCGGGATCCACGGATCCGTTCTTCGTCGCGAGGGTCGCGCCGAGGACGCCGAGCCAGACCACCGGGATGAACTGGCCGAGGACGCTGGCGAGGTAGAGCCCCCGCTTCGAGGAGCGGGGCCCGACGAAGCGGGAGTAGTCGCCGGCGTAGGCGAGCCAGGTGAGGCCCCAGCCGATGCCGATGGCGGTCATCACGATGGACATGGCCGCGATGCGGTCGCCTCCGGTGAGCGCGCCCTCCGCGGGGCCGGCGTAGGACCAGTCGATGTCGAGGAAGAACCAGGCGACGACCGACATGATCGCCAGCACCAGGAGGGTCGGCGGCACGGTCCAGCGCTCGAAGGCGGCGATCGCGCGGTAGCCGAGGAAGGAGATCGCGACCTGCACCGCCATGATCACCGCCGCCACCGCGATCTTCCAGCCGACGTTCGCCTGCTCCGGGTCGACGACGCCGACGGAGCCGAGGAGCGCGATGACCAGGTCGAGGACGATCCAGGTGTTGATGGCGCACCAGCCGATCACGACCACGGCCTGGATCGCGGCCGGGACGTAGTTGCCGCGCCGGCCGAAGATCGCCCGTCCCACGAGCATCCCGGTCGCCCCCGTCCGCTGGCCGAGGAGGACGAAGAAGCCGAACACCGCCATCCCGACGACGTTGCCGAGCACGAGGACGGTGACGGTGTCCGCCAGGCCGAGGCCCATGTTCACGCCGAGGGCGCCGAGCACCCAGTTGATGGGGGCGATGTTGGCGCCGGCCCAGATCCAGAACTGCCCGTCGAGCCGGGCGGTGCGTCGGGAGTCGGGCAGGGGACTCAGCGCGTCCTCGGCGTCGGCGGTGCCGTGCAGGGTGTCGGTGCTCATGGCGGATCCTCTCGGGGAGGGAGATGAAGGGGCGGGCGGGGCGCCCGGTGAGGCTCCACTCTCGTGCGGACCCGTTTCGGGCGGCGCGTCCGCGTGTAAATTCGCCGTGACGCGAGAGGACGTTCTGTATGGCCTACCTGCTGTCGGACGCGATGCGGGATCCGCGCCTCGCCGCCATGCTCCCGGTGGTGGCCGCCGGGCACGCGGCCGCCGAGCGCGCCGTGATCCGCTGGGCCCACACGAGCGAGCAGCTCGACATCGCGCCCCTCCTCCTCGGAGGCGAGCTGCTCCTGATGGAGGGCGCGCTCCTCTCGACCGACCAGGACCCGGCGGAGTGCCGAGAGTACGTGCGGTCTCTGGTGGATGCGGGAGTCGGTGCCCTCGCTCTCGAGCTCTCGCCGCGCCTGCCCGCGGTGCCGCCGCCGATCGTCGCGGCGGCCGACGAGCTCGGCCTCCCCGTGCTCGCCCTGCCCCGGCGCGTCCCCTTCGTGCAGGTCTGCGAGAGCATCAACACCCACCTCACCGAGCAGAAGTTCCGGAGCATCCGTCTGGCGGACAGAGTGTCCGGTCTTCTGGCCGACGCGGCCTCCGGCGACGCCGGCGTCGACGAGCTCCTGCAGGTCGTCGCCTCCGCGACGGGCGCCTCCGCGACGGGCGTCTCGCTCACGGGCGACGAGATCGCCCGCGCCTCGCCCGGGCCGGGCGTCGACACGGAGCCGACGGCCGGGACGTTCTCGAACGTGCTGCACGCGGGCGACTCCCTCCTGGGCACCCTGCATCTGCGGGCCCACGCCGACGCCGACCTCCACGCCGTCGCCGTCGCGCTCGACCGGGCGCCGGACGTCCTCGCGATCGCCGTGCTCCGGCACCGCCCGCCGTCGGTCACCGAGCGGCTGACCGCCCAGCTCTTCGCGATCGCATCTGTCGAGCGCGCGGACCCGGCGGCCGACCTCCAGATCGACGCCTTCCTCGGCCGCCTCGGCGCCGGCTCCCGGGAGCGCTACCTCGGCGTCCGGGCCGACACCGGTCACGACGACCGGCGGCTCCGCGCTCTGCTCCGCCTCCTGACGGGCGCAGGAGCGGATCCCGGCCCGGTGCTCTGCGTGGTCGGCTCCGAGCTGCTGGCGCTGCTGCCGTTCGCCACCGCCGCCGCGATGGAGGAGGGCCGCGCGGAGCTGCTGCGCCTCGGCGCCGCCCTCGACTCGGACGCTCTGCTCTGCGTCGGCAGCGGGCTCGGCGGGCAGGAGCGGGTGCCCCGGGAGCTGGCGGAGGTGCGCGGCGCGCGCGAGTGGGCGCCCGCAGGCGGAGTCGTCGACTCGCGCCAGTACCGCCTGGAGCGGTTCGCGAGCTCTCTGCAGGACGATCCGGAGGCGGACGACCTCGTCGAGGAGGTGCTCGGGCCCCTGCGCGCCCAGCGCGGCGAGCTGCTCGCCACCCTCGAGGCCTTCGCGTCGCTGTGGGGGAGCAAGACGGCGACGGCGGCCGCGCTCGGCATCGGCCGGCAGACCCTCTACGACCGGCTCGCGCGGATCGAGGAGCTGATCGGCCCGCTCGACTCGTCGCCGGCCCGCGCCCGGGTCGTCATGACCGCCGTCTTCCTGCACCGGGCGCGCGCGGCGCTCCCGGCGGTCTCGCCTCCGGTCGGGCGGACGTTCCCGCCTCCCGCCGAACGCTGACGCGGCCGGACGGGATCGAACGGCTCAGGCGGGCAGCAGCTCCGCGACGAGCGCCTGCACGCGGGCCCTGATGTCGTCGCGGATCGAGCGGACCTCCTCGAGGGGTCGGCCCTTCGGGTCGGCGAGGTCCCAGTCCTCGTAGCGCTTGCCGGGGAAGACGGGGCAGACGTCGCCGCAGCCCATCGTGATCACGACGTCGGAGGCCTGGACCTGCTCGGTGGTCATCAGCTGCGGGACGGCCTGCGAGATGTCGATGCCCTCCTCCGCCATCGCCTCGATCGCGATCGGGTTGATGCTGTCGCCGGGCTCGGAGCCGCCGGAGCGGACCTCGACGGCGCCGCCGGAGAGGGCGCGGAGGTAGCCGGCGGCCATCTGCGAGCGGCCGGCGTTGTGGATGCAGACGAAGAGGACGGTGGGGGCGGCCATCGGGGCTCCTGGTGTCGAGGGGCGGTGCTCGGAGGAGCACGGGGCGAGGGTAGCGCGCCCGGGCGAACGGCTCGCGGGCCCGCGGAGCCGCAGGAGACTTCGACGGCCGGGTCGGGAATATACCCCCCGGGGGTATGTTGCACTCCCCTGGACCGAACCGGAGGAGACACCATGACCGACCACGCCCACCACCACCCGACCACCTGGCGCGCCGCCGCCCTCGCGACCCTGCACTGCCTGACCGGCTGCGCGATCGGCGAGGTCCTCGGCATGGTGATCGGCTCCGCCCTGGGTCTGCCCGCCCTGGCGACGGTCGCCCTCTCGATCGTCCTCGCGTTCGTGTTCGGCTACGCGCTCACGCTGCGGGGGGTGCTCCGCTCCGGAGTGACGTGGCGCGCCGCCGTCGGCATCGCGCTGGCGGCCGACACCGTCTCGATCGCCGTGATGGAGGTCGTCGACAACACGGTGGTGCTCGCGATCCCCGGAGCGATGGACGCGGGCCTCTCGTCCGGCCTCTTCTGGGGCTCGCTCGCCGGCGCCCTGGCCCTGGCCTTCGTCATCACGACCCCGGTGAACCGCCTGCTCATCTCCCGCGGCCGCGGCCACGCGGTCGTCCACGGCCTGCACGGCTGAGCCGCGCGGGCCTCGACAGGGCGCCTGCGGCGGCTGCTCGACCAGCAGGAGGCGCGTGCCGATCGAGCCGCCCGGACCGCGGGCGCCGCGAGATCCCGTCGGCCGTCAGTCCTGCAGGCGGCGGTAGTGGCGGTTGCGGACCGAGAGGATCGCGCCTCCGATCACCGCCGCGAGGAACGAGCCGGCCAGGACGCCGACCTTCACGTGGTCGTCGGACTCGCTGCCCGCGCCGAACGAGAGCTCGCCGACGAGCAGCGACACCGTGAATCCGATGCCGGCCACGAACGCCATGCCGATCACGTCCACCCAGCGCAGCGACGGATCCAGGCCGATGCCGCGGAACCGGGTCAGGAGGAAGGTGCTCCCGGCGATGCCGAGCGGCTTGCCGAGCACGAGGCCCGCGATGATGCCCACGGCGATCGAGTCCTGGAACGAGTCGACCAGGCCCGCGACTCCGCCGACCGTCACTCCGGCCGAGAAGAACGCGAAGACCGGCACCGCGACCGCGGTCGAGAGGACGCTCCAGCGGTCGGCGAAGTGCGCGGCGAGGCCGTCGTAGACCGGGCGCCCCTCCGCATCCGACCCCACCCGCACCCGGGCGCGCTTCGTCGCGACGACCGGCACGGTGAAGCCGAGCAGCACGCCCGCGACCGTGGCGTGGATGCCCGAGGCGTGCACGAGCGCCCACGTCGCCACTCCGAGCGGGATCAGCACCCACCAGGCGCGCACGCCGCGCTGCACGCAGACCGCGAAGACCGCCAGCGGCACCAGCGCGAGCAGGAGCATCAGCACGTCGATGCCGGCGGTGTAGAAGACGGCGATGATCGTGATCGCGATGAGGTCGTCCACCACGGCGAGCGTGAGGAGGAACGTCCGCAGCGCCGGCGGGAGGAAGCGGCCGACCACGGCGATCACCGCGACGGCGAAGGCGATGTCGGTGGCGGCGGGGATCGCCCAGCCGTCCAGCGCGGCTCCTCCGCGGGGCAGGTTCACCGCGGTGAAGATCAGGGCGGGGACGGCCACGCCGCCGACGGCCGCGACGATCGGCACGAGCGCCGTCTTGGGGTCGCGGAGCTTGCCGGCGACGAACTCCTCCTTGAGCTCGAGCCCGACGACGAAGAAGAAGATCGCGAGCAGGCCGTCGGCCGCCCACGACCCGACGCTCAGCTCGAGGTGCAGGGCCTCGGGGCCGAAGCGGAAGTCGCGGACCGCGGTGTAGAGCGCGGACGCGGGGCTGTTCGCGACAATCAGGGCGAGGAGGGTCGCGGTGAGCAGGAACGCTCCGCCGACCGTGTCCTTCTGGAGGGTCTGGCGGAGTCCCCGCCAGATCGAGTGGGGGGCCTGATCGGCGGGCAGGGGCTGGTGCGGCATGAGGGGTTCCGTCCGGAGGGGTAGGTGAGCGCGGGGACGCGGCCGCGGACTCCGGAGGAGGGGCGGTCGCGGGTCAGCCGCGCGGCGGCGGGCAGCCGGCGATCTCGCCGTGCGCGTTCGTCCCCCACGAGCTGAGCCATCCGTTCGTGCCCGAGGCGCGCTTGGTCAGCAGCTGCCGGGTCGGGTACGCCGCGGCGGCGCGCGCGCGGGCGCGGCTCAGCGGAGGGAGGGTCAGGGGCACCGCACCAGGGTACCGGTGGCACCCGCGAGGGGGCCGGGTGTGCACGAGCGCTCGGAGGAGGAGCCGTCTCTCCCGCTGCCGAGCCTCCCCGCCCCGTCCGCTCAGGGGACCTCGTGCCCCGGGCCCGACTGCCCGCCGAGCAGCGGGCGCAGCGCGGTCGCGACGGCGTCGGCGCGCTCCTCGCCGCCGAACCACGCGTTGCCGGCCCGCACGAGCGGGTAGGCGGCCGCGAGGAGGTCGCGCCCCGCCGGGGTCAGGGCGATCCGGGAGTGACGGCCGCGGCCGCGCTCGGCGCCCCGGTCGAGCAGGCCCCGCTCCGCCAGCCCGGCGACCAGGGCGGTCATGCTCTGCGGGCGGACGCCGACGGCGCGGGCGAGGTCGGCCTGCGTCAGCCCGTCGGCCGCCGAGAGCTGTGCCAGCACGCCGAACTCGACCGGGCTGAGCCCGACCGGCGCGAGCGCGTCGCCGACCCGCCTCGCCAGGTCGCGGGCGGCGCGGATGACCGTCCAGGCGGCGATCGCGTCGACGTCGTCGCGGGTCAGGGAGAACTCCGAGGACATGGACCGAGCGTAGCGGCGTAGTCTTCGAGTATCAGTTAGTTGATACCTAGGAGGAATCATGAGCGATGTGATCGCGATCACCGGAGTCACCGGCGACGTCGGCGGCAAGACCTTCGAGCGGCTCGTGGCGGCCGGCGCGCCCGTCCGCGCGATCGTCCGCCGGCCCGAGCAGGCGGCGGCCCTCGCGGCCCGCGGCCTCGACGCACGGATCGCCGACCTCGGCGACGGGGCCGCGCTGACCGCCGCTCTCCGGGGCGCCGACCAGCTCTTCCTGGTCACCGCCGCCACCCCGCGCCAGGCCGAGCACGGCGCCACCGCCGTCCGCGCCGCCCAGGAGGCGGGCGTCCGCGCGCTCGTGCAGCTCTCCGGCGGCGACGCGGCCGAGCACTCGCCGCTCCCCTGGGGCCGCGCGATCTGGCGGACCGACGAGCGGGTGCGCGCCTCCGGGCTGCCCGCGACGATCCTCCACGCCTCGGGCTTCCTGACGAACCTCGAGCCCTCGGCGCCCGCGATCTCGCGCGGTCTGCTCCCGCAGACGATGGGGCGCGGCGTCATCCCGTGGATCGACACCGCCGACATCGCCCGGGTCGCCGCGCACGTCCTCGAGGCGGGAGGGCACACCGGCGCCGAGCCCGTCCTCACCGGACCGGCCCTGCTCGACGGACCCGGTGCCGCCCGCGAGCTGACCGCGGGGCTCGGCCGCCGCGTCCGCTACCTGCACCTGCCCAGCCGTGTGTTCGCCGGTGTCCTGCGCCTCGCCGGCATGTCCGCGTGGCAGGCGGAGGGGCTCCGCCGGCAGTTCGGAGTCGTCGCCCGCCGCGGCCTGGACGGCGTCGACGTGCTCACCGACGAGGTCGAGCGGATCACGGGGACGCCGGCCCGCTCGACGGCCGACTGGGCGCGGTCCCGCCGCTCCGGGCTCCTCGGACGGGAGCAGCCGCGACCCCTGCACGCTCCATCCGGCACCGGTACCCCTACCCGTGGATCCGCCGCAGGCGCATCGTAGGGCTGTGAAGCAGATCCAGTACGCCGGCGCGACCTTCCAGGTGGGGGACGCGGTCGCCGACGCACTCGTCTCCTACGCCTCCGGGCTCGCCGCCCACGGCCGCACCGACAGTGTCGAGCTCCCCGTGCTCGGCGGCGACGGCCACGCGACGGTCGTGACGCTGCTGCTCAACTCCGCGACGAGCCTCTTCGTCTCCGGCGCCGCAGGCCTCCTGCCCGGGCTCGACGAGAAGGCGGTCGCCGCCGACCTCCGCCAGCGGACGCAGTGGCTGGACGCGGTCCCGGCGGTCACCGCCGTGGAGCCGAGCGCTCCGGAGGACCTGATCTGGCTCGAGTTCCCGGAGGTCGCGGCCCTGATGGACCCCGAGACCGGCGCCCACTCCCCCGCGACGCTCCACCTCGTCGAGCACTCGCCGCGGCGCGACTCCCTCGTCTTCACCGTCGTCTACGTCAGCACCCTCGACCGCGACCTGGGCTCGGGGGAGATCCGCCGGCTGCTCGAGACGAGCCGCCGCAACAACGTCGAGCACGGCGTCTCGGGGATGCTCGTCTTCCGCGGCCGCCGCGTGATGCAGCTGCTCGAGGGCGAGGAGTCTGACGTGCGCTCGCTCTACGCGCGGATCCTCGCCGACCCGCGGCACGAGGGAGTGGTCACCGTCTGGACCAGCGTGCACGAGCAGCGCCGCTTCCCGGACTGGTCGATGGGCTTCGACGAGCTCGACCTGCCCGTCGAGCGGCCCGCCTCCTGGCCCGAGCCGGACCTCCCCGAGCAGTCGATCGACGCCGTGGCGGACGACTACCTCCGCCGCCGGTCGGAGGCGCTGCGGAGCGCGCTGGTGAGCAGCGACCCCCTCGTCGCGAGCCTCGCCGTCATCCTGCACGGGCACCGCCCCGAGCGCGTTCTCGAGGGCGGCGCCGGAGTGCGGCTCCGCTGCGCCGAGTGCCGCGCCTTCGACGCCCACGACGGGTACGACTCCTACCCCTGCGCGACCGCGAGGACCGCGATCGAGGCGCTCGAGGCGGCCTGACGCGAGCCGGGCGGCCGTGCGGGATCACCGTCCCGGGGCACTCCGAGCGCACCCCCCTTCCGCGGGTCTGCGCAAGCCCGTCCGCTCGCCCCGGCGCGCCCCTAGGGTGAGGCCATGACCGATCCCGGCGCGGCCCGCCACGACGTCCTCATCATCGGCGGCGGCAACGCCGGACTCTCGACCGCGGGACGGCTGCGGCGCTCCGGAGTGGACGACGTCGCGGTGATCGAGCCCCGGTCGACCCACGTCTACCAGCCGATGCTCTCCCACGTCGCGGGCGGCACCGCACCCGCCTCCGCGGCGACCCGGCCCCAGGGCTCGGTGACGCCGAAGGGGGCCGTCTGGATCCAGGACCGCGTCGAGACGATCGACCCGGTCGCGCACACGGTCACCCTCCTCTCCGGCCGCACCGTCGGCTACGGGCAGCTCGTCGTCTGCCCCGGGATCCAGAAGGACTGGGCCGCGGTCCCCGGGCTCCAGGAGGCGATGGACTCGCCGTTCGGAGTGTCCAACTACGAGTACGAGTACGCCCGCAAGGCGTCGCAGGTGCTCCGCGAGGTCCGCTCCGGCACCGTCGTCTTCACGCAGCCCGGCGGCCCCGGCACCTGCTCCGGCGCCTCGCAGAAGCCGATGTACCTCGCCTGCGACTACTGGCGCGCGACCGGCGTCCTCGACCGCATCCGCGTCGTGCTCGTCGTGCCGACCCCCACTCTGTTCGGGATGCCGCTGATCGACTCCGAGCTCGAGCGGAAGGTGGCGGAGTACGGGATCGAGGTCCGCTACGGCCGCGAGCTGGTCGAGGTCGACGCGGCCGAGCGGCGGGTCGTCCTCGCCGTCGACGAGCGCGCGACCGCCCTCCCCGGCCCCGACCGCGCGCGGCGCTCGACCGACGGCCCGCGCGAGACGCTGTCGTACGACGTGCTGCACGCCGTGCCCCCGCAGTCGGCCCCCGACTGGCTGGCCGGCACCGGACTGGCCGCCGAGGGCGACGAGGGCGGCTTCGTCGAGGTCGACCCGCTGACCCTGCGGCACCCGCGGTTCCCCGACGTGTGGGCGCTCGGCGACGCGGCGGCCACGGTCAACTCGAAGTCCGGAGGAGCACTGCGCCAGCAGACCACCACGCTCGCGAAGAACCTCGTCGCCGCGCAGAAGGGCCGCCCGCTCCCCCGCGTCTACAACGGCTACTCCGTCTGCCCCTTCGTGGTCTCGCGGTCGAGCGTGGTGTTCGCCGAGTTCGACGACCGCTACCGCCCGAAGCCGACCGTCCCCTTCTGGACGGGCCTGGCGAAGGAGCGGCGCCTCACCTACCTCGCCGACCGCCGCGTCCTGCCGTGGGTGTACTGGAATCTGATCCTGCAGGGACGCGCCTGAGCGTCCTCTTCCGGACATGTCCGGAAGAGGCGCTTGCCGCTGCCGGAGGCGCTCCCGAGACTGAGGGGTCGGCACCACCGTCCGACGTGCCCCCTCGTCTCCTGGAGGACCCGATGCGGCCCAGCCCGACTCCCGACCGCTCCGGCACCGCGCGATGACGACCGCGCAGGACTGGGGGCCCTCGACCGACGCGGACTCTGCCGGCGGTCCGCCCGCGTCGCGGAGGCAGCGCGTGCGCGCCTGGATGCGCGGCGGCTCCTTCGGGCCGACCGGCCTCACCCGGCGCGGCTGCCTCCTGGTGCTGGCGTCGGTGCTCGTGGTGGCGGTGCCGGTCGTCGCGCTGACGCTCGCGCATGTCGATCCGCACGCGTCGCTCAAGGTCTGGATCCTGGCGATCACGCTGATCGCGCTGGTCGGAGCGCTGCTCCGGGTCGTCGCCGACGCCGGTCCGGACCCGCAGGCCGACCTCGACCGCGCGGGCAAGGCGGTCGGAGCAGTGGCCGCGGCCTACACGGCGCTGGCCGTGATCATCGACTGGGGGATGCTGCACCTCTGAGGCGCGGTCAGCGGGCCTCGTCGCGCGGGTCGTCCGTGCCGTCGGGAGCGCTGCCGATCACGTCCGGTGTGCCGCCGGTGCCGCCCTGCGCGCTCCCGGTCCCGCCCTGCGCCGCTCGCTCGTCCTCGCGCCGGCTGAGCCAGCCCGGGCCCTCGCGCCGCAGCCGCTCCGCCTCCGGACTCGGGACGGGCGGCGCCGCCGGCCGCCGCAGGAGCCGCACCTGCCGGACCGCGCCGAGCACCACTCCGGCGCCGAACAGCGGCAGGCCGAGCAGGAGCACCAGCCACAGCGGCGCGTGCCGGCGTCCGCCGCCGACGACCGCGCCGAGATCCCAGCCCGCGTCCGCCGCCAGCCAGAGCATCCCCGCCACGAAGACGGCGCTCACCAGCGAGAGCGCCCAGGGCTGCGCGAGGAGGAGCGCCTGCGCGCGCTCCGTGCGGAAACCCTTCGCCATGCGCCGATCCTAGGCGGGCGTCAGCCGGCGAGGATCCGGTCGACCAGCCCCTGCGCGTCGCCCTCCGCGGGAACGATCTGCACGGTGTCGCCCTCGATCGGCTGCATGACGGAGAGCGCAGACTCGACCCGGTCGCCCACGCGGAGGAGGAGCCGGGCGTCGGCCCCCTCGTCGATGGCCGCCTGGGAGCCGCGGCGCAGGAGGGCGGCGCCCGCCTCGTCGAACCGGACGTCGACGGCCCCCGTGCTCGGATCGGCCTCGACCGCGGCGACGCCCGCGCGGGTGAAGTCCTCGGGATCGACGAGGACGTCCTGCCCGCCGACCGGGACGCACTGCGGATCGGAGCCGGGCTCGCAGAGCGCCGAGACGGCGACCCCGAGGCCGCCGACGGGCTCCGGAGTGGCGGACGGGGACGCCGCGGGCGACGACCCGGCGGAGCAGCCGGTCAGGGCGAGCAGGAGGAGCGCGGCGGCTCCGGGGGCGGTGCGGCGGATCACGGGATCTCCTCGGGTCGCGTCGGAGCGCGCCACGATACCGAGGCTCCGGCGCTGCGGCCACTCGGCGGCACGGCTCGGGCGGAGCGGCTGCGGGCGGAGCGGCCGGTCCGCGGCACGGCGGGGCAGGCGGCGGCGACCCGCCCCTCAGAGGCGGACGACCAGCTTCACCGCCGACACACCCTCGTGCAGCCGGTCGAGGGCGGGCTGCAGCGCGGCGAGCCCCTCACCCACCACCTCGGGCGCCGGGGCGCAGACGTGACGGCCCTCGGCGAGCGCCGCCGGCAGGTGGTCGCGCCACAGCATCGGCCCCACCTCGTTCGTCATCAGCGAGCCGCCCCAGACGAAGCGGGCGCGGATGCCGCGGCGACGGGCCGCGATCTGCAGCGCCGCGGTGCCGCCGACCAGGCGCAGCATCGTCCGCACGAAGGCGGCGCTGACACCGCGCCGGCGCGGGAGCGAGCCGAACGAGACGGAGGGGCTGGCCAGGGCGACGCGTCGCGCTCCGGTGCCCGCGGCCACCGCCACCGACGGGGCACCGGAGCCCGTCCCGATCGCGAGCACCCCCGCGACCTCGTGGCCCGCGAGCGCCGCCACCAGGTCGGCGACGACGGTGGGGCTGCGGTAGTCGAGCACGATCTCGGCGCCCAGCTCGCGCATCCGATCGTGGTTGCGGGGCGACGCGGTCGTCGCCACGCGGTGCCCGGAGGCGACGGCGAGCTGGATCGCGTTGCTCCCCACGCTCGTCGTCCCGCCCCAGACCACGACCGTCCTGCCCGTCGGCCGGACCGGGACGCTCGGGTGCGGCAGGGCGAGGTGGTCCCGCTGGAACAGCGCCGTCGCCGCCGTCGAGACCGCGAGCGGCAGCACCGCCGCCTCCTCGAAGCCCAGCCGGTCGGGGATCGGCGCCGCCAGGTCCTCGCGCACGACCGTGTACTCCTGGAAGGCGCCCTCGTCGCGGTTCCGCCGCCCGCGCTCCATCCCGACCGCGTACGCGACGACCCGGTCGCCGACGGCGAAGCGCGTCACTCCAGGGCCGACCGCCTCGACCACTCCGGCCACGTCCTCCCCGAGCACCGCCGGGTACGGCACCCACCGGAACATCAGATCGCCCGTCCACTGCTTCATCTCGTCGACCGGATTCACGGCCAGGGCGCGGTTGCGCAGCAGGACCTCCCCCGGACCGGGGACGGGCATCGGAGCGGGGCGGACGACGAGGTCGGCCCGCGGGGCGGTCAGCAGGGCGGCGGCGTTCTCGGGCACGGGCGGCTCCAGTCGGAAGTGATGGCAGGACGTGTCGTCACACTACTCCCGATGACACGTCGTGTCGTCAGCTATCCTGGGCGGATGTCACGCTGGGCCCCCGACGCCGCCCTCCGCCTCGAGCAGGCGGCGATGGAGCTCTTCGCCGAGCACGGCTACGCGGGCACCACCGTCCCCGCGATCGCGGAGCGCGCCGGGCTCACCACCCGCACCTTCTTCCGCCACTTCGCCGACAAGCGCGACGTCCTCTTCCTCCGCGAGCGCGAGTTCCCCGAGATCGTCGGCCGCCTGCTCGCCGGCGCCCCCGCCGGCCTCGCGCCGATGGACCTCGTGATGCACGGCCTCGAGGCGGCCGCCTCGGGCGACCTCCAGACCTGGCGCGCTCCGATCGCCGCCCGCCGTGCCGTCGTGCGCTCCGAGTCGCAGCTGCGCGAGCGCGAGCTCCTGAAGTCGGCCGCCCTCGCCGAGAGCATGCGCGCCGCCCTCGTCGACGCCGGAGTCGCGCCGGAGGACGCGGCCCTCGCCGCCCTCGCGGCCTCCGCCCTCTTCGACCTCGCCCTGGAGCGCTGGCTCGCCGCGCCCGAGGGCTCCCTCCTGGTCGACGTCCTCCGCGCCGAGCGCGCACGCCTCGGCGCGCTGCTCGCGCGCTGACCCGCACGACGCTGTCGAGGCGTCGCGAACGGTCGTCCTCCGCGGCGGGAGGCGACCGTTCGCGACGCCTCGGACCGGCGAGCGGGGGACGATCCGCTCAGAGCGCCCAGGGGAAGGCGGGGGCGTTCGAGCGGGCGCCCTGCGCGGCCTTCGAGCGGCCGGGCTCGCCGAGCTCGGCGAGCAGCGCCTCCGACTCGCCGACGAGGACCGCGAGCGCGCCGGGCGTGAACCAGTCGGGGCGCAGGGCGAACAGGAGGTCCTCGGTCGCCGTGTTGCCGCTGGCGCCCGGTGCGGAGGGGCAGCCGCCGAGGCCGCCGAGCGCGCCGTCGACCACCGCGGCCCCGGCCTGCACGGCGGCGATCGCGTTCGCGACGCCCGAGCCCCAGGTGTCGTGGCCGTGGAACACGATCTCGCGGGGCGGGGTCTCCGCGGCCACGCGTGAGACGAGCGACGCCACCTGGCCGGCGTGCGCCTGACCGAGCGTGTCGCAGACGACCACGTCGGCCGCTCCCTCCGCTCGCGTGTCGCGCGCGATCGCGAGCACGCGCTCCGGGTCGACCGGGCCCTCGAACGGGCAGGTGAACGAGGTGGCGATGCACAGCTGGATCCGACCGCCGACGCTCTCGGCGAGCGCGACCGCCTCCGGCATCGCGGCCATGCTCGCCTCGGTCGGCCTGCCGACGTTGGCGAGGTTGTGCGAGTCGGACGCCGAGAAGCAGTACTGGAAGCGGCGCGCCCCCGCGGCGGCCGCACGCTCGACGTGGCGCGGAGTCGCGACCCACACCCAGCACCGCTCCAGCTCCTCGGGAGTGAGCGCGGCGATCACGTCGAGGGTGTCGGCCATCGGAGGGACGAGGTCGCCGCGCGCGAGCGAGCCGATCTCGAGCTCGGGCACTCCCGCGGCGAGCAGCGTGCGCGCGAGGTCGACCTTGCGCTCGGTCGTCAGGAGCTTGCCGGTGAGCTGCAGGCCGTCGCGGAGGGTGACGTCGCGCAGGCGCGCGGAGGCGAGCGCGGTCACCGGCCGGCCTCCTCGGCAGCGGCGGCGGAGGGAGCAGCGGGACCGGTGCGCCGGAGCATCCCCAGCACCTCCTCGGTGTCCTGGCCCAGGTCGGGCGCGAGCGAGCGGATGGGGAGGGAGCGGCCGCCGAGCACCGGCACGATCCCCGGGAAGCCCACGCCGCGCAGAGTGCGGCCGGCGTCCTCGACGTCGAAGGCCTGGATCATGTCGCGCGCCGCGTACTGCTCGCTCGCGCTGATGTCGGCGGCCGTGTAGATCGGGCCGGAGGGGACGCCCTCGTCGTCGAGGACCGCGAGCGCCTCGGCGGCGGTGCGGCCCGCCGTCCACGCGCCGATCGCCGCGTCCAGCTCGTCGCGCCGGGCCCAGCGCTGCTCGTTCGAGGCGAGCGCCGGGTCCCCGCCCAGGTCGGCGCGGCCGATCACCGCCATCAGCCGCTGGAAGATCGCGTCCGCGTTCCCCGCGATCACGATGCTCGCCCCGTCGGCGCAGGTGTAGGCGTTGGTCGGGGCGATGCCCTCCATCCGCCCGCCGACGCGCTCCCGGACGATGCCGTGCGCCTGGAAGTCGGGGATCAGCGACTCCGTCATCGAGAACATCGCCTCGTGCAGCGCCACGTCGACGACCCGCTCCGCCAGCGGTGCCGGATCCAGCCCCGCGGAGCGGCGGGTCTCGCGCTGGAACAGCGCCATCATCACTCCGTAGCCCGCGTACAGCCCGGCGATCGAGTCGCCGATCGAGACGCCGACGCGCACGGGCGGCCGGTCCGGGTCGCCGACCAGCTCGCGGAACCCGCCCATCGCCTCCGCGACCGCCGCGAACCCGGGCCGGGCCGACAGCGGGCCGGTCTGCCCGAACGCGGAGATGCGGCCGATCACGATGCCGGGCCGGGCCTCGTCGAGCACGGCCGGCCCGATCCCCCAGCGCTCGAGCGTGCCGGGCCGGAAGTTCTCGAGCACCACGTCGCACTCGGCGACCAGGCGGCGGACGGCGTCCCGCCCCTCGTCCGTGCGCAGGTCGAGCGCGATCGAGCGCTTGTTGCGGTTGATCGTGTGGAAGAGGAGCGAGGTCTCGGACCCCTCGTGCAGCCGCCAGCGGCGCAGCTCGTCCCCCGTGCCGGGCCGCTCCACCTTGATCACCTCGGCGCCGAAGTCGGCGAGCAGCCTGCCAGCCGTGGGCGCCGCGATGAAGTTGCCGAGCTCGAGGACGCGGACGCCCGCGAGCGGGAGGGGTGCGGTCATGGCACGGCCTTTCGCTCCCGTCGAGGCTAGCGCGGAGGACGGCGCCACCCCCTGCCCTCACGCGGACGCCCGACCTACACTTGCCGGACATCATGCGCAGACACACCCTCACTCCGCGACCGGACTGGCGAGCCCGCTGCGACGAGATCGGCTTCAGCTTCTACGACCTCCCCTCCGAGGGCGGCCGCCCCTACTGGAACGAGTCCGCGGCCTACTCCTTCGAGCCCGCCGAGATCGACCTGCTCGAGCGCACGACCTCGGAGCTCTTCGACCTCTGCATGGAGGCGTGCGAGCTCGTGGTGCGGAAGGGCCGCTTCGCCGAGTTCGGCATCCCGCCCCGCTTCCACGAGCTGGTGCGCACCTCGTGGGACGAGGACGACCCCACGGTCTACGGCCGCTTCGATCTCGCCTACGACGGCGCGGGCGCGGTGAAGCTGCTCGAGTTCAACGCCGACACCCCGACCTCGCTGGTCGAGACCGCCGCGGCCCAGTGGCAGTGGCTGGTCGAGACGAAGGGGCCCGACGCCGACCAGTTCAACAGCCTGCACGAGCAGCTCGTCGAGCAGTGGCGCCACCTCCGCCTCGAGCGCTGGAGCCTCGACGAGGGCGCCCGGCTGCACCTCGCGTCGCTGCACGACTCCGGAGACGGCGAGCTGATCGTCGAGGACGCCGACACCGTCGCCTACATGGCCGAGACCGCGGCGCAGGCCGGCTTCGACCCCAAGCTGATCTTCGTCGAGGACATCCGCTACGAGCTCGACGGCGCCGGCTTCCTCGACGGCGACGGCGAGCCGATCCGCCACGTCTTCAAGCTGTACCCGTGGGAGTGGATGCTCGGCGAGCAGTTCGGCGGCCTGCTCCTCGACCGGCGCGAGCGCACCCGCTGGGTCGAGCCGGCGTGGAAGCTCCTGCTCAGCAACAAGCAGCTGCTGGTGGTGCTGTGGGAGATGTTCCGCGGCCACCCGAACCTGCTGCCCGCCTCCGTGCATCCGCTGCCCGGCACCGCGCAGGTGCGCAAGCCGCGCCTGGGCCGGGAGGGCGCGAACGTGACGGTCCTCGACGCCGACGGCTCGGCCGTCGCCGAGAACGGCGGGAGCTACGGCGCCGAGGGCTTCATCCACCAGGAGCGCGCCGAGCTGGCCCGGGTCGACGGGAAGACCGTCGTCATCGGCAGCTGGATCGTCGGCGAGACCCCGGCCGGCATCGACGTGCGCGAGACGAGCGGCCTGATCACCGGCGACCTGGCGGAGTTCGTCCCCCACTACATCGAGGGCGGACGGAGCGACGGGGCCGCGACGGACGCGGACGCCGCGTCGGCCGCCTCCCGCCCCGGGCACGCCTCCGCCCCCGCCTACGGCGCTCCCGCGCCCGGCACCCCCGCGCCCGAGTACGGCGCCCCCGAGCACGACCGGCCGCAGGACACCCGCGCGGCCCGCCCGCAGGACGAGGAGACCCGATGACGGACGACGACCGCACCCCCGGCGATTCGGGGACGCCGAGCTCCGGGAACGACTGGGGCAGCCGCGAGCCCGGGGCGGGCTCCGGCACGCCGGGCGGCGGCTCGAGCGGCGGCACCGGCCGCGGCGACGGCTCCACCCGCACCGCTCCCCACCGCTCCCGGAGCGTCGGCATCAGCGGCATCGCGAAGAACCGCCGCGGCCTGCTCATCGGCGGCGCGGTCGCGGTCGGCGCGGTCGGCCTCGCCGTCGCCCTCGCGAACGGCGGCCCCTCGACCGACGGCGTCGTCGCCACGGGAGCCGACGGTCAGGACTACGTCATCCCCGAGAACGCCGAGCGCCCCGTCTATGCGAGCCGCGAGGACTGCCTCGCCGACGTGCGGGAGCAGATCGCCCAGCTCCAGGCGCAGGGCGAGGAGGTCGGCGACGACCCCGAGCAGCTGTGCGAGGCGACCGACGAGTACCGCGGGCACTACGCCGGCGGCTTCTGGCTCGGCCCGCTGATCTTCGCGTCCTCGCGCTGGAACTCGACGCGGGCGACCAGCTGGGCGCCCGTCGCGTCCGGCGGCTTCGCGGCCCGCGGAGCGACCCAGCCCGACGTCGTGCAGCGCGCGCCGGCCGGCTCGACCGTCGGCTCGAAGGCGACCCTCTCCGGCGGCTTCGGCTCCTCCGGCAAGTCCGGCTTCGGCTCCACCGTCGGCGGCTGACCGCGGCGTACCTCCGCCCTCGCGCCCGGGACGCGGGGCGAGACATCCGCCGAGACACCGCTCGCACGCCGGCGTCTCGACGACCACGGGGACGGCTCGCCGCCGCTCCCTCTCTCAGGAGGAGGGCGTCGCGCTCGGGAAGAAGTGCCGCTCGACGGGATCGCCGTCGGCGTGCGTCAGCGCCGCCGCGCGGATCTCGCGGTCGCGGCCGGTCAGCCGCTGGGTCTCCTGCCGCCGGAACTCGCCCCACGAGGGCACCATGAATGTCTCCAGCTGCACGTCGGCCTCCTCCCCGCTCCGGTAGAGCGCCCACCGCGAGGCGCCGGTCCGGCGGCGGGAGCTCTCCAGCAGCCGCATGGCCGATCGGAAGTCCGCGAGGGAGTCGGGGCGGACCGTCCACGAGATCTGCACCATCACCGGCCCGTCCGTCGGCTCCGGCTCGAACACCAGCGTGGGCGTGGGCCACGACATCGAGATGCTGCGGTCGACGGTGCCCGTCCCCGGCAGCAGGGGCAGCACCCGCACGCTGGCCGCCACGAGGAGGAGCAGAGCGGCCGCCGCGGCGTACGCGGGCGCGGTGCCGAGCACCTGCGCGGCCAGGCCCCAGCCGATCGAGCCGACCGCCATGGTCCCCATGAAGACCAGGATGTAGATCGAGGCTCCGCGGGACCGCACCCACTGCGGCAGTGTGAGCTGCAGTGCCGCGTTCAGCACGGTGAGGGTGCCGATCCAGGCCAGCCCCGCGAGGACCAGCAGCAGCAGCGCCGGGACGAGGGGCAGGAAGGCCGCCGCGAGCGTCCCCGCCGCGAACAGCACGGCGCTCGCCCCGATGACGACGTCGTCCGAGAGCTTCCGGCGGGCGAGCGGCAGGGCGAAGACGCCGAGCACGGCACCGGCACCGAGGGCCCCGAGAAGGAAGCCGTAGCCGCTGGAGTCGAGCTGGAGGCGCTTCGCGGTGAGCGGCAGCAGCGCCCAGAGCGCACTGGCCGGCAGGGCGAAGAGCGCGGAGCGGAGGAAGATCCGGCGGACGAGGTGCGCGGAGGCGACGTACCGGATCCCTCCCTTCAGCGCGGCGCCGAACTGCTCGCGGTCGTCGAGGCCGGTCTGCGCCGGCCGCTTCCACCAGAGCAGAGCGAGCACCGCGCCGATGAAGCTCAGGGCGTTGATGCCGAAGACCACCGGAGCGCCGAACGCCGAGAGGACGACGCCCGCCAGGGCCGGGCCGACCGCGCGGGCGCCGTTCACCGTCACCCCGCCGAGGGCCGACGACGCCGCGATCAGGTTCCGGGGCACGAGCTCCGGCTGGATCGCCTGCCAGGCGGGCGAGGTCAGGGTGGAGGTGATGCCGAGGAGGAAGGTGAAGGCCAGGATCGTCCACGGCGTCAGCGCGCCGACCGCCGCCACGACCGTCAGAGCGGCCGCCAGCAGCGCGCTGGCCGACGACCCCCAGATGAGCAGCCGCCGCCGGTCGAGCGAGTCGGCCAGCACGCCCGCGGGGAGGGCGACGAGGATCGAGGGCGCCAGGCTCGCCGTCTGCACGAGCGCGACGACCGCCGCGCCCGCGGCCGCCTCGACCAGGTACCACTGGGCTCCGACGGTCTGCATCCAGGTGCCGATGTTGCTGCCCAGCTGGGCGAACCACAGCACGCGGAAGGCGGTGATCGCCATGGGCGCCCAGGCCGACGGCTGCGCCGGCGCGGACGTCTGCGCCGGGGCGGCGGGAGCCGGAGCGACGTCCTCAGTCACGGGACACGGCCTGCCGCACCGAGAAGAGGTTGCCGAACGGGTCCAGCAGCTGGCACAGCCGCTCCCCCGTGAACACCGTCTTCGGACCGCGGTGGGCGACGGCGCCGTTCGCCGTCCAGTCGGCGACGACGGCGTCGACGTCGGGGACCGTCCAGTACGGGCTCGTGCCGTCGGGTCCGGGCCGGTTCAGCTCGTCCCGCTCGTGCAGCGTCAGGCGGGTGCCGTCCAGGTCGTAGGCCACGAGCGCCCCGCCGCGGACGACGGGCTCGCGCCCGAGCCGCGCCGAGTACCAGGCGACAGCGGCGTCGAGGTCGTCGACGAAGTAGAAGACGTTGCCGACTCCGGCGAACTCCGTCGTCGTCATGCGCGGGCCGGCGGGAGGGCGTCGCGGAGGAAGGCGAGCGAGGGGCCGATGGCCGCCTCCGTGTAGCCCTCGGCGTGACGGGTGCCCGGGATCAGCTGCAGCGTGCTGGCGACTCCGACCGCGGAGAGCGCCGCCTGCATGGCCTGCGCGTCGCTCACGGGGACGAACTCGCCGAGCGAGTTGGCCAGGAACACCGGCCCGCCGTCCGGGGAGGCGTGGCGCGTCGTGGAGGCGGCGGTGAGCAGCCCGCGGTCGCCCCCGACCTCGTTGAGGATCGTCCAGCGCAGGAAGGCGTCGTTCCGGCCGGTCTGGTTGATGTCGGCGCTCTTCATGGCGTCGAGGTCCTGCGTCGTCGGCGTGGCCGGGAGGTCGTCGGTCGCCTCGACGATGCCGAGGAGGTCGAACATCCCCGACCAGCTGACGGCGGGCCGGCCGGTGGCGATCGCGGCCTCCACGACCAGGTTCCCGCCCGCCGATCCGCCGAAGAACGCCAGCCTGCTCCGGTCGAACGCCCACTCGGAGGCGACCGCCCACCGCTCCGCGGCGAGCACGTCGTCCCTGCTGGCCGGGAAGACCGAGTCCGGAGCCTCGCGGTAGTCCGCCGCGAACACGAGGTAGCCGGCGTCGACCAGCATCGTCGCGAGCGCCCGCTCCTTGCTCTTGTCCCCCCTGAACCACCCGCCGCCGTGGATCAGCACGACGGCCGGCCGAGCGGCGTCCTCGGCCGGGGACACCGACCTGCTGTACACGTCCAGCACCTGCGGCGACGACCCCCCTTCGACGTACGGAACCCCGATGCTCACTGACGGCTCGTCCGACACGGTGACCCCCTCCGGTCCAGATTCTCGACTGCAGTCAGACCGTAGGAGCCGGGGGCGGCGCGAGCCAGGCCCTGCCGGGGTCACCCAGGAGGGCGCCCGCAGGCCCGCCTCCCGCGGCGGCGCCGATCGCGACTAGCCTCGGAGGGTGTTCCTGACCGAGCCGTACGGCTTCCGCGACCGCTCCGCCCTCGACGAGCGCCGGGCCCTGCTCGAGGACGAGCCCTCGGTGCAGCCCCTCCGGGCGTTCCGCGAGGAGCTCCTCGCCCGGCGCACGCGCAGGCATCCGGGTGCCGTGGTGCCCGACTTCGACCCGGCCGAGGCCGGCGTCGAGGCGCGTGCGCTCATCGTGCTGGAGGCCCCGGGACCGATGTCGACCGGCCCCGACGGCTCCGGCTTCGTCTCGGTCGACAACGACGACGCGACCGCCGCCTCGACCTGGACCCTCCGCGACGAGGTCGGACTGCACGCCCGCACCCTGGTCTGGAACATCGTGCCGTGGCAGCTCGACGGCGTCCCCGACGCGGACGAGGTGCGGCAGGGCGCGATGGAGCTGCGCCGGCTCCTGCCGCTGCTCCCCGACCTGCGGGTCGTCGTCAACGCCGGGACCGCGCCGACCAGCGGCTGGAAGAAGAACATCGAGCCGTACCTGGTCGACGGCCCGACGGTCATCGACTCGTGGAGCCCCGGCCAGAGGGCGATGAGCCAGCCCCGCAAGCGCGACGAGCTGAAGCGCGCCTTCGAGCGCGCGACGCACCTGGTCGGCTGAGCCCCCGGGGCTCCGAGGCGTCACGAACGGTCGTCATCGGAGCCGGGAGGCGGCCCTTCGCGACGCCTCGACCGCCGGCGGACGGTCCGCTCAGGCCGAGCGGGCGTCCCGCAGCGCGTCGGCCGACTGCTGCGCGGCGCGGCGGACGTCGCGGTCCGGGTCGCGGAGCATGCCCGTCAGGACGGCCTCGACGCTCGCCGCGAACTCGCCCTTCGCGTCGCGACCGGAGGAGATCCCCGCCAGAGCGGCCGCCACGAGAGCGCGCGCTCCTGCCGCGCGGACCCGGGGGTGCTCGTCGGTGGTCAGGCGGGACAGCTTCTTCTGCCCGCCCAGCACGCGCTCGGCGCAGACGCGGGCGCACATCTCGCGGACGCGCCAGGAGGGGTTCGCGAGTCCGGCGGTCACCGCGTCGGCGGCGTCGTCGTCCCAGACGTAGAGGAGCGCGCGGGCACCCCAGAGCTCGGGCCAGTAGAGGGAGGGCGCTCCCTTGAGGATCCCGTCGGCGTGCTCGCCGCCCACGGTGAGGAGGAAGGACTCGCCCTCGTACCCGCCGGTGAGCAGGGCCGCGGATCGCAGAGCGACGTTGCGCTCCCCCTCGCGGGCGACCTGCGCGCGCAGGCGCTCCTCGAGCGGATCGGTGAGGGTGACGGTCGGTTCGTTGTCGCGTGCCATGAGGCTCCCGAGAGTACTCGCCCGCCCCGCGCCTTCGAAGACCCGCAGCGTTCGGCGCCGCGGCGGTCGGCCCTCTCCGTCCTGCGGCGATGGTCCGATCAGCACTCGTGCCACCGGCTGGTCGAGTGGCGCCGCAGGGACCACGGCTGAGGGACGCCTGGTAGATTCGATCCGATCGACCCCCTCCCAAGCCTCTCCGCGATGCTCACATGGGAGGGGCCTTTTTCTTCGGCACCGAGGTACTGCGATGGCACGGAAACCGAGCCTGTCGTGGAAGCAGCAGGTCCAGCTCCTCCGTGACCGCGGGCTCGGCATCGCCGACGGGGAGGCCTGCACGAGCTACCTGGCCGCGCAGAACTACTGCCGCTTCTCCGGGTACGCCCGCTACTTCCAGCGGGCTCCGCACGACGGGGACGACTCGTTCGCGGACGGAGTCTCGTTCGAGGACGTCCGAGCGGTCTGCGACGCAGATGAAGCGCTGCGGCAGAGCCTGCGTGCTCGACTGGCTCATGCCGAGATCCTTCTCCGCAGCCGTACGGCTCATGTCATCGCTCGTCAGCACGGCCCGTACGAGTGCTATCTCGAGAAGAGCTTCTACTCCGAGTCTCCGAACGCGGAGTCGACAGTCGATTCGTGCCTCCGCGACATCGAGCGCAGCAGGGAACGGCATGTCCTCCGCTTCACGGAGCTCCCCGGCGGCAGGGGCGCGGCCGCCTTCGGCGAGCTACCGGTGTGGTCGGCCGTCGAGGCCTGGTCCTTCGGAACTCTGTCGAGATGCATCGAGCGAGGGGCACGAGGATCGCTTGCGGGGGACGTCGCGTCCGGTCTGGGAGTCGCCCGAGCCGGTTTCGCCTACCGGGTCCGCGCACTCGTCTACCTGCGCAACCGGTGCGCTCACCACAGCCGGCTCTGGAACCACTCCGTGATCGATGCGGGCCCCACGCCCAACAACGTCCGCGCGAAGGCGAAACGTCTCGCCGGGCAGTTCACTCCGCGCTCGGTCGTGGACGTCATCGCTTCGTTGGACGACATCCTCCTACGAGGAGCGGACGCGGCCCCGATCCTTCCGGAGCTCGTCGCCGAGCATTCCCTGCACGACGTGTTCTGGCGAGGGCTCACGACGCCCCGGAGCCCCCTCGATCATCGAGGACCGCAGTGAGAGCGACGCGACCGGGACGGTCCCGCCCGCCCCGCGCCACGGCGGATCCGGCAGCGGAACGGACGATGCCCGCCCGCTCAGGAGGCGCCCACCGGGAGGTCGGCCCCGCCTGACTATGCTGGTGCCACCCCCGGCAGCCGAGCCCTCTGAGCCTCGTCCGCGCCGGGGTGGCGCGGCTCACCCGCCCGGGGAGCGGAGGAGGTCCTCTCATGGCCGATCGGCCGAACCTCCGCCATGTCGCGGCGGTCGCGGGCGTCTCGCACATGACCGTGTCGCGCGTGCTCAGCGGGCACCCCAACATCAAGGAGTCGACCCGCCAGAAGGTCCTCGAGGCGGTCGACGAGCTCAACTACCGGCCGAACATCGCCGCCCGCTCCCTCGTCACGCAGCGCACCGACCGCATCGGCGTGATGATCGAGAGCGGCGCCGAGTACGGGCCGTCGAGCACCCTCCGCGCGATCGAGCGCGCCGCCCGCGAGAAGGGGTACTCGATCACCTCCGTCGCGCTGCGGCCGGACCTCGAGATGACCCCCACCGACGCGATCGCCCACCTGATGGGCCTCGGGATCGACGCGCTCTGCGTGATCGCGCCGCGCTCCTCCTCCGTGGCGACCCTCCGCACCGTCGAGATCGGCGTGCCGACGCTCGTGGTGAAGAGCGACAAGGATCCGAGCTTCCTCACCGTCTCGGTCGACCAGCAGGCCGGCATGTTCCAGGCCGTCGACCACCTGGGCAACCTCGGCCACCGCGACGTGCTGCACCTCTCCGGCCCCCTCGACTGGCTCGACGCGCGCGCCCGCGAGCGCGCCTTCCACAGCCGCGCGAAGTCGTGGGGGATGCACGAGCGCCCCATCGTCATCGGCGACTGGACCCCGGACTCCGGGTACGACTTCGCCGCGAGCCTGCAGTCGGTGCCCGACTTCACCGCGATGGTCGTCGCGAACGACGAGATGGCGCTCGGAGTGATCCACGGCCTCGTCGAGCGCGGGATCCGCGTGCCCGAGGACATGAGCATCGTCGGCTTCGACGACCTGCCCACCGCCCGCCACTTCCTCCCGCCGCTGACGACGGTCCGCCAGGACTTCGACAAGCTCGGGACGACGGTCGCCGAGGTGATCCACGCGAGGATCCGCGGCCAGGAGATCCCGCAGCGCACCCGGATCCCCACGGAGCTGGTGATCCGCTCCTCCACGGCCGCTCCCCGATCGTGACCCTCCTGTTCCCGTCCCGCCGCATGCGCTCGCGTATCATCGGCGGCAGCCCCTGGCACGCCGGACCCTGACGGCGCGCCGCACACGAACCGAGGACGGCACGTGGCGATCTCATCGAGGACGACCCGGAGCTCCGCGGCACCCGTCGTCGAGATGACCGGCATCCGCGTCTCCTTCGCCTCCGGACCCGCTCTGAAGGACGGGAACCTGCGGCTGGTGCCGGGCGAGATCCACGGGCTGATGGGCGAGAACGGCGCGGGCAAGTCCACGCTGATCAAGACGCTCACCGGCATCCACCAGCCCGACGCGGGCGAGATCCTCGTCGACGGCGTCGCCCGGCGCTTCAGCGGCCCGGCGGAGGCGAAGGCAGCGGGCATCACGGCCGTGTTCCAGGACGAGCGCCTCACCGACAACCTCAGCATCGGCGAGAACGTGATGCTCGGACACGAGGTCCGCGGCCGCTTCGGCATCTCCTGGTCGCGCACCCACCACCGCGCGGCCGAGATGCTCGCCGAGCTGGGCCTGGAGGACCTCGACCCGCACCTGCCGCTGCGCTCGCTCTCGCCGGCGATCCGCCAGCTTGTCGCGATCAGCCGCGCGATGGTCGACCGTCCGCGCGTGCTCGTGCTCGACGAGCCCACCTCCAGCCTCGACCTCAGCGACGTGGCCCGCCTCTTCACGGTGCTGCGGAGGCTGCGCGACCAGGGCGTCGCGATCCTGTTCGTCTCGCACTTCCTCGAGCAGGTCCTCACCCTCAGCGACCGGCTGACGGTGCTCCGCGACGGCGGCACCGTCGGCGAGTACCCGGCGCACACCATGGACCGCGCCGAGCTGATCGCGAAGATGATCGGCAAGGACATCGATGCGCTGCGGCAGATCGGCTCCGACCGCCGCGAGCACCGCCGCCAGCCGGTCGGCCCGGCGATCTACCGCGCGCACGGGATCGGCCGCCGCGGCGCCGTGGGCCCGACCGATCTGGAGCTGCACCGCGGCGAGATCGTGGGCTTCGCGGGCCTGCGCGGCTCGGGGCGCACCGAGCTGGCGTCGCTCGTGAGCGGAGTCGAGAAGCCGGACACCGGCGAGGTGCTGATCGACGGCGAGCCCGCCCACATCTCCGACCCGGTGTCGGGCCTGCGCCACCGCATCGCCCACTCGAGCGAGAACCGCCGCGAGGACGGGATCATCGGCGACCTCTCCCTCCGCGAGAACCTCGTGCTGGGCCTGCAGGCTCTGCGCGGCTGGGCGCACCCGCTCTCGGCCGCCGAGACCGACACCCTGGTGCGCACCTACGTCGAGGCGCTCAACATCTCGCCGGCCGACCCGGACATCCCGGTGAAGTACCTCTCCGGAGGCAACCAGCAGAAGGTGGTCCTCGCGCGGTGGCTCGCGACCCGTCCGCGGCTGCTCGTGCTCGACGAGCCGGCGCGCGGGATCGACGTGGCGTCGAAGGTCGAGATCCAGGCGCACATCGCGCAGCTCGCGAAGGAGGGGGTGACCGTCGTCTACATCTCGTCCGAGCTGGAGGAGGTGGTGCGCCTCAGCGACCGCATCGTCGTCTTCAAGGACCGCGAGAAGATCGGCGAGGTCAGCAACGGCCCCTGGCTCACCGTCGACACGATCGTCGAGATGATCGCCGCCGACCGCGACGACGACCTCGACGACGACGACGACTGACCTCCCCCGCCGGCCGAGCGGCCGCACCGTCCACCGGGTCTCGATGAGCCGTCCGGGCTGCTCGACCGCCAGGACCTCGACGCGCCGGCGGGTCCCGCTCGGGCGCCGGGCCTGCGAGGATCCGGGGGTGGACGATCAGCGACCGGACGAGCTCGCGGAGCTGCAGCGGCGCGCCTACGGCCGAGGCTCCGACATCGAGCGGGACCCTGGCGCGCTCGCCCGGCTCTCCGCGCTCGAGGCCCGCGTCCGCCCCGCCCTCGGCACCGCACTGCCGGACGCGGTGGTTCCCGCGGTCTCCGGGGACGCGGCGCCGGAGGACGCGGCACCTTCCGCGGACGCCTCCGCCGACGAGGAGTCCGACCCTTTCGGCCACGTCCCGCCCCGCCGCTCCCGTCGGCGCGGCCTCCTCCTCCTCGCCGCGCTGGCCGCGACGGCCGCCGTCGCCGCGGGGGCCACCCTCCTCGCCACCGCCGGGGACGGACAGCCCGGCCGCGAGGTCGCCGTGCTGCCGCTGTCGAACGGCACCGACCTCCCCGGCTGGGAGGGACTGGGGTTCGACGGATCGGTCACCACCGAGGACTTCGGCGGGCTCACCGTCGTGCGGCAGAGCCTGCCCGCCGACACGGGGCTCACCGTCGTCCGGCAGCGCCGCTCCTCGAGCGCCGGCTCGTGCCTCTCCATCGTGCGGACCGCCGAGCCGCAGGACGGCCTGTTCTTCCAGGGCTGCACGGCCGGAGCGTTCCCCGCGGTCGCGCAGTTCACCGTGACGTCGGCGGCGCCGGAGGCCCTGCGCGAGCGGTTCCCGATCGGCACGTCCCTGCGGTTCGCCCTCGAGGGCGACGAGATCCGCGTCCGATCCGACGCCCCCTGACCGCTCAGATCCCCGTCCGCCCGTGCGGGTCGCCCACCTTCTTCGACTCGCTCGACCCGCGCTCGCGCAGGAACACGGCGAGCGCCGCCATGCTGCCCACCGCGAGGAACTCCGACTGCCAGTTCTGGAGCGTCCGGTTCCAGAAGTCGGCGGAGGAGACGTAGCCGAGCCAGTCGACGGGCGCCTCCAGGCTCGTCAGCTGCTCCTCGTTGTAGGCCACGACGCCCGTCACCGACTGCGCCGCCCAGCACAGCAGGAACACCACCCCCATCACCAGCAGCAGCGAGTGCGAGAACAGCGCCTGCCGCACGCCGCCGGCGGAGGCCGAGGGCGGCGAGTCGTCCTCTGCGGACGCGCCCGCCTTCTGCTGCTCGTCGGTCTCGAGCCCCTCCTCGCCCACCCGCTTCGACTCGGGCGAGCCGCGCTGCACGAGCCAGACGGTCGCTCCGATGTAAGAGGAAGAACTGGAGGTACTCCGACTGCCAGTTCTCGGCGACGTCGATCGCGAAGTCGGAGGAGGTGACGAAGCGCCAGTAGCCGACCTCCCGCAGCCCCTCCGCGACCTGGGTGTCGTTGTAGGCGGCGAGCCCGGCGAAGGACTGCCCGAGGAGAGCGAGCAGGAAGATCGCGAGGAAGAACAGCGAGAGTCCGTTCTCGCGCAGGAAGCGGCGCATCCGGCTCACCTCCCGAGGATCCCGACGGCGAAGAACCCGATCAGGCCGAGCACGATCACGGCGTAGTACAGGGCGGAAGCGGTGCGCACGTCAGCTCCCGTCCAGGACGCAGTCGAAGGGCGCGTCCGCCACCGGCGTGCACCCCGCCGCGCGCACCAGCCAGCCGTCGTCGCCCGGGGTGAGGAACACCGCGCTGCCGCCGGAGCGCACGATCGCCGCCCGGCCGTAGACCTCGGCGTCCCCTGCTCCGTCTTCCGCGATCCCGAGCTCCAGCACGCCGCCGGGGCAGTCGCCCTACCGGTCCTCCACGGCCTCGCGGGCGGAATCGGTGAGCAGCGCGCACGCCGCGCGGCCGTCGCCGTCGGCGAGCGCGGAGAGGAAGGCGTCGGCCGCGCGGCGGGCCGCCGTGCCGTCCGCGGAGCATCCGCAGAGCGCGAGCACGAGGGCCGCCGTCGCGGCCGTCACGGGGACGGAGCGCGATCGAGGGAGCATCATGGCCAGGGAAGCTACTCCCGGGCCCGACCACCGGGCAGAGGGTTGCCATCGGGCCCTGCGGGCCCCGCGACCGGATCGTTACCGAAGCGCACCGCCGTGCTGTTGCGTCACAAGAATTGTTCACGGTAACATTTCGACGTGGCGCTGCTTCGGCCGGCGCCCACTGCACATCCTGCACTCACCGCACCTCGGGCCGCTAGGCCCGCATTCGAGGCCCTTCGGGGTCCACCATCTCGGGCACTCTCTTCGTGCCCGCGATCTCAAGGAGGAGATCTATGTCCAAGACGAGGCGTATCGGCCAGTTCCTGGGTTTCGCAGCAGTCGGCGCACTCGCGTTCGGACTCGCGGGCTGCTCGGGCGGTTCCGGCACCGATTCGGGCTCCGGCTCGAGCGGTGACCTCACCACCATCGGCTTCGTGGCCGTCGGCCCCGAGGGCGCGTGGCGCCAGGCGAACGAGACCAACATCGAGGACACGTTCACCAAGGACGCCGGCTTCGACCTGAAGTACGCACCCGCCACCAACGGAGACCAGAAGTCGCAGATCGACTCCTTCACCTCCTTCGTGGACGAGGGCGTCGACATCATCCTGCTCTCCGCCACGGAGGGCTCCGGCTGGGAGGACTCGCTCGAGCGCGCCCAGGAGGCCGAGATCCCGGTCATCCTGATCGACCGCGGCATCGAGCCGGACAACACCGACCTCTACGTGACCCGCATCGCGCCGGACAACATCGCGGTCAGCACCTCGGTCGCCGACTGGGCCAAGACCACCTTCCCGAGCGGCGCGAAGTACTTCACGCTCGAGGGCCCCGCGGGCGTCTCGGTCGTCAACGAGCGCAACGAGGGCTGGGACGAGGTCATCGGCGCCGACTCGAAGTTCACCAAGATCGGCGCGCAGACCGCGAACTGGTCCACCGAAGAGGCCAAGAGCGTCTTCGAGACCGTCCTGAAGTCGAACAACAACGACGTCCAGCTGGTCTTCGCACAGAACGACGAGATGGGCCTCGGCGCCGTCCAGGCCGTCCAGGAGGCCGGCCTCACCCCCGGCACCGACGTCAAGATCGCCACGATCGACGGCACCAAGAACGCCCTGCAGGCGCTGGCCGACGGCGAGCTGAGCTTCGTCGCCGAGTACAACCCGCTGTTCGGCGAGACCGCCCTCGACGCGGTCGAGAAGACCCTGGCCGGCGAGACGGTCGAGTCCTCGATCGTCGTCCCGAGCGAGACCTTCGACTCGCCCGAGGCCGCCACCACCGCGCTGCCCGACCGCAAGTTCTAGTCGCTCAGCACCACCGGTCGCCCGGCGTCGTCCTCGACGCGGCACCACTCCCCCGGAGCGACCGGGGCCGGCTCTCCGCCGGCCCCGGTCGCTCCGACCCTTCGGCGCACCTGTTCGGCTGCGCCCCGCTCGAGAACGGAACGACGCGACATGACAGGTTCGCCTCCGATCGTCGAGATGAAGAACATCTCGATCAGCTTCCCCGGCGTGAAAGCCCTCGACGGCGTCGACTTCCGCCTGTTCCCGGGCGAGGTCCACACCCTCATGGGTGAGAACGGCGCCGGCAAGTCCACGCTCATCAAGGCCCTCACCGGCGTCTACCGCATCGACAGCGGAGACATCGTGATCGACGGGGAGACCCGTCGCCTGACCGGCACCGCCGACTCGCAGGCCGCGGGCATCTCCACCGTGTACCAGGAGGTCAACCTGGTCACGAACCTCTCCATCGGAGAGAACGTGATGCTCGGCTACGAGGTCCGCGGACCCTTCGGCATCAACTGGAAGGCCACGCACCAGGCCGCGAAGGTCGCGCTCGAGAAGCTCGGCCTCGGCCACCTCAACACGCGCCAGTCGCTCGCCTCGCTCTCGATCGCGATGCAGCAGCTGGTCGCGATCAGCCGCTCGACGGTGAGCGACTCCAAGGTGCTCATCCTCGACGAGCCGACCTCGAGCCTGGACGCGAACGAGGTCGAGAACCTCTTCGTGGTCATCCGCCGCCTCCGTGCGGAGGGCGTCGCGATCCTCTTCGTCTCGCACTTCCTCGACCAGGTCTACGCGATCAGCGACCGCCTGACGGTGCTGCGCAACGGCACCTTCGTCGGCGAGTACCTGACCCACGAGCTCGACCGCACCTCGCTGATCTCGAAGATGATCGGCAAGGACATCGCGGCGCTGCGCTCCCTCGACTCCGAGCGCGAGAGCCAGGACCACCTCTACCGCGACGCCCCGCTCTACACCGCGAAGGGCATCGGCAAGAAGGGCTCCATCGAGAGCACCGACCTGACGCTGCACCGCGGCGAGGTCGTCGGCTTCGCCGGGCTCCTCGGCTCCGGCCGCACCGAGCTCGCGCGCCTGATCTACGGCGTCGACAAGCCCGACACCGGCGAGATCACGATGCACGGCAAGAAGATCGACGTCCCGACGCCGACCGCCGGCCTCGCCCACAAGATCGCGTTCTCGAGCGAGAACCGCCGCGACGAGGGCATCATCCGCGACCTCTCGGTCCGCGAGAACCTCATCCTCGGCGTGCAGGCCAAGCGCGGCTGGGCCCGCCCCCTCTCCAAGAAGGAGAAGGACGAGATCGTCGGCAAGTACCTCGTCGAGCTCAACGTGCGCCCGGCCGACCCCGACCGCCCGATCAGCAAGCTCTCCGGCGGCAACCAGCAGAAGGTCCTCCTCGGCCGCTGGCTCGCCACCGCCCCCGAGATCCTCATCCTCGACGAGCCGACCCGCGGCATCGACGTCGGAGCGAAGGCCGAGATCCAGGAGAAGGTCGTCGCCCTCGCCGGCGAGGGCGTCGCCGTGGTCTTCATCTCGTCCGAGCTCGACGAGGTCGTCCGCCTCAGCGACCGCATCATCGTCCTGAAGGACCACCGCGTGATCGCGGAGATCCTCAACGGTCCCGCTGTCACTGCGGAGTCGATCGTCACTACCATCGCCGCAGAGGGAGTCGTCGACGAGGACGTCGTCGTCCTCGAGAGCGCCACGCAGGAGGCCGCATCATGAGCAGCGACACCCGACCCGCCCGGGGATCCGTCCTCGGCGGGATCATCCGCCGCCAGTACTTCTGGGGAGTCGTGGCGATCGCCCTGCTCCTCCTCGTCAACGTCGTCAAGGACCCGGGCTACCTGGCCGTCTCGGTCAGCCCCACCACCGGCTACCTCGTCGGCAACGTCATCGACATCGCCCGCGCCGCCGCTCCGATCCTGATGATCGCCGTCGGCATGTGCCTGGTCGTCGCGACCGGGGGCATCGACCTCTCGGTCGGCTCGATCATGGTCGTCGCCGGCGCCGTCTCGATGGAGTTCCTCAACTCCGCGGGAGCGCCCGACTCGCTCGGCGCGGCAGCGGGAGCCTTCGCGGTCGCCCTCCTCGTGGCCGCCGTGCTCGGAGCCGTGAACGGCGTCCTGGTCTCGGTGGTGGGCCTCCAGCCCTTCATCAGCACGCTGGTCGTGATGCTCGCGGGCCGCGGCCTGGCGAAGGTCATCACCGGCGGCCAGAACACCGCCGCCACCAACGAGCCCTTCCGCTGGCTCGCGAACGGGTACGTCTTCGGGCTCCCGGTCGTGTTCCTCCTCGCCATCGCCATCGTCGTGGTCGTCGGAGTCCTGGTGCGCCGCAGCGCCCTCGGCCTGATGATCGAGGCCATCGGCATGGACCCGAAGGCGGCCCGCCTCGCGGGCATCAACCGCCGGGGCCTGCTGATGACCGCCTACATCGGCAGCGGCATCCTCGCCGGAGTCGCGGGCGTGTTCGCCACGGCGAGCGTGATGACGGTCGACGTCTCGCGCACCGGCTACCAGCTCGAGCTCGACGCGATCCTCGCGGTCGTCATCGGCGGCACCTCGCTCGCCGGCGGCAAGTTCAACATCACCGGTGCCGCCGTGGGCGCGATCCTGATCGCCACCCTCGACAAGACCGTCGTGTTCCTCGGAGTCTCGTCCTCCGCGACGCCCGCCTTCAAGGCGATCGTCATCGTCGCGCTCTGCCTCCTGCAGTCCGAGCGCGTCCGCTCCGCCTTCAAGTCCCGTCGCGAGGCGCGCCGCAGCGTCCCGCAGAAAGAGGCGATCCCCGCATGAGTGCCGTGATGACCCGCTCCGCCCCTCCGGCGAGCACCAAGCGCACCTCCGGGGCGCGCGGCTGGCTGAGCCAGCACCTGGACAAGCTGCCCACCCTGGCCGCGCTGATCATCTTCTTCGGGATGATCGTCTACGGCGAGGCCGCCTACGGCCGGATCCTTCAGGCGAGCACGATCTCGAACCTGCTGGTCAACAACGCGCACCTGATCATCCTCGCCGTGGGCCTCACCTTCGTGATCCTCACCGGCGGCATCGACCTCTCGGTCGGCGCGGTGATCGCGTTCAGCAGCGTGAGCGGCGTGCTCCTGATCAACGCCGGCTGGAACCCCTGGCTCGTGATGGTCCTGATGGTCGTGATCGGCGCCCTGTTCGGCGTGATCTCCGGCGTCCTGATCCAGTACTTCAACGTGCAGCCGTTCATCGCGACGCTCGCGATGATGTTCCTGGCCCGCGGTCTCGCCTCCATGCTGAGCACCGTCCCGGAGCGCCTCCCCGAGGACTCGGCCGTGCTGAGCCTGGCCACGCCGATCAAGCTGATCGACGGCCCGAAGGTCAACGACTTCGTCATCAGCCCCGGCGTGATCATCGCGATCCTCGTCGTGGCCGGCGCGTTCTTCGTGCTGCACCGCACCCGCCTGGGCCGCACGGTCTACGCGATGGGCGGCTCCGAGCAGTCGGCGGCCCTGATGGGCCTCCCGGTTGTGCGGACCAAGCTGTTCATCTACATCATCAGCGGCACGCTCGCCGGTCTCGCCGGTGTGGTCTACACCGCCCGCCTCGGCAGCGCGCAGAACATCACCGGCACCGGCTGGGAGCTCGACGCCATCGCGGCGACCGTCATCGGCGGCACGCTGCTCACCGGCGGCGTCGGGTTCGTGCTCGGCTCGGTGGTCGGCGCCCTGGTGCTCGGACTGATGAACGTCCTGATCACCCGCGACGGCGGCATCCCGCCGGAGGCGACCACGATCATCACCGGAGGCATCCTCCTGGTCTTCGTCCTCCTCCAGCGCGCCGTCATGGCCCGCAGCAAGACCTGACCGGGCTCCCGCCCGATCTCCCCCGGCGCCCCCTCGTCCCTCCGCGGACGAGGGGGCGCCGTCGTGTCCGGGGCGCTCCGCCGGCCTCAGGAGGCGGAGCGGCTGAGCGTCAGCGCGGCCTGCTCGCGGGTGGCGTAGCCGCATTCCTCGGCGAGGCGGGCGAAGTCGGCAGGGCCCCGCCGCCGCAGGCCGATCCGGCGCCGGAGGGTGCCCGCCCGGCGCGTCTCGATCTCCTCCGCCGGCGTGCGGCCGAGGAACGCGAAAGCCTGCGCGAGCATGCGGGGGCAGACGAGCAGCTCCCGGGCGAGCACCGCGGCGGAGAACGCCGGGTCGCGGTGGCGCGCCTCGATCACCGGGATCGCCTCCGCGTAGACCTGGTCGGCGCTCCGGGTCCGGACCCGCGGAGCGCTGTGCTCGACGATCCCCTCCAGCAGCAGTTCGCTCGCCCGCCTCACGCCGGCGGCCCCGAGCACGGCCGGATCGCCCTCGATCAGACTGTTGGCGAGGGCACGGGCAGGCGTCCAGACCGACTCGCGCACCGGCACGACCTCGTTGATCCGCTCGCGGACCCACCGGTGCTCGAGCACGGCGGCGTCGAAGCTCCAGGTGTACGAGAGGGTGGGCCGCCGGTAGTCGATGCGCACCGGGACCCTGGCGTCGAGGAGCAGGACGCTGTTCGGCGTCGCCTCGAGCACGCCCTCGTCGAGGACGACCTCGCCCCCGCCCTCGACGATCAGGGAGATGTGAACGCCCACCGGCCTGTCCGCCCTGTCGACCGACGGCGAGAGGGCGACCCTGATCCCGTTCGGCCCCCACACCCGCGTCAGCGCGAGTCCCGGTCCGTCCGCTGCGTCCATCCGCAGACCGGGAGCGCCCGTCCCGCGCTCGTCCCCTGCGCGAGCGAACGCCTGCATCCGCTCCTCTGCGGCCCCCATCTCCCGCCTCCTCCGCGTCGAACGAACAGAATCCCTCATCTGTCGATCACCGCCGGACGTTCGCACGGATCTCCCAGGCCTCCGCGCCTCGCGCTCGGAATCCGGCCGCACGCCGTCGCCGGACCGGGAGGACGGCCACGGGGACCGTCGCGGTCAGCGGCGCTGGGAGAGCCGCCACAGCGCGCGGCGAGCGCTCCCCTCGGAGGCGAAGCCCGCCTCCTCGGCCGAGCGCGCGAAGTCGGCCGTCGCCAGGGACCGCCCGCCGATCAGGAGCAGGAGGGTGCCCGCCCGGCGCCGCTCGAGCTCGTCGTCGGCCGTCCGCCCGAGGAAGGAGAACGCGCGAGCCAGCGTCAGCTCCGACACCAGGAGCTCGCGGGCGAGCCGGGCGGCGGTGAAGGCGGGATCGCGGTGGCGCTCCTCGATCAGGGCCATGGCCTCCCCGTAGACGTCCTCGGCGCGGGGACGCCTGCGCGGTGCGGAGCCCTCGACCAGCTCCTTCAGGAAGGCCTCGCCCGCCCGGGCGACGGCGGGCTGCTCCGCCAGAGCGGGGTCGCCGTCGAGGAGACCGTTCATCAGCGCCCGCGCCGGGGCCAGGAAGCAGCCGGCGACGGGCAGGACCTCGCCGAAGCGCTCCGTGATCCAGCGCTGCTCCAGCCCCCGCTCGCCGAGCACCCAGGCGTAGATCACGGTCGAGCGGGGGAAGCGCGCCCCGGTCCGCGGCTCCGCGTCGATGACCACCAGATCACCACTGCCGCACTCGAGCATCCGTCCGTCCTGTCGGATGCGTCCTCCGCCCTCGACGACCAGCAGCAGATGCGCGCCCGGCGGGCAGCGCGACTGCGGCTTCTGCTCGAGAACGCAGCCACCGGGAATCCACAGTCTGGCGATCTCGAAGCCGAGCGAGCCCGTCGCCTCGACCCGCAGTCCAGAACGGGCCTCCACGCCGTTCCAGTGCTCGGCCATCCGCCGGTACATCTCGGCCGATCTCGACCTCATCGGGCGCCCCCTCCTCGCGGGCACGCTGACGCCTCACCACAGGAGTGATTCGCAGCCCGCGCGTGCTCCGTTTGTCACAGGACCGGTCACAGCGGACGGCGACGCTCCCGCTCACCGCGCCGGCGGCGCCCCGGCGGCAGCGTGCGACCGAGGGGATCACCGGGTCAGGAGGGCGATCGCGACTCGGGACGGCGCCGGAGCCCACCACTCCCTCCTCACGGCGGCGCCACTTCCTCCTCACCTGCCCCCGAGCGCTTGGGCCGACCGCCCGCCCGCGGGAAGACTCCCCAGCGGTACGGCGCCCGTCGTACCCGCCGAAGCGCCCGAGCGGACGACGACCGTCCTCCGAGCAGGCCGCCGGCGAGAAGACAGACCGAGGAGCTTCACTGTGACTTCCGACAACTCTCCCGCTGAGCAGGGTCCGCTGAGGCGACGCACCGTCGTCGCCGGCGCCACCTGGTCCCTGCCCGTGATCGCCGCAGCGACGGCCACCCCGGCCGCCGCCGCCTCTGCCACGCAGACCCTCGTGTTCAGCTCCATCCCGACCATGATCGCGTGCATGCCCAACACGGCGCCGATCACGCTGACCCTCACCGGCGGCAACGTCGCGAACGTCCCCGTGCGGGTGAACACCCCGCCCGGCTTCCGCTTCGGAGGGAGCGGGACCGACACCTTCGTGACCGACGCGAACGGAGTCGCCACCATCCCGGTCGGCGGCGTCATCGCGGGCCCCTCGACCGGCTCGGCCCTCGCCTTCGGCGGCTCGGCGAAGACGAACGCCCCGTTCCCGGTCCGCCAGACCGGCGACCTGCAGTACAGCACGGGCCTCGCCACTGTTCCCGAGAACTCCGGATTCATCCACACCTCCTCGCAGGGTGTGAACGGCAACGTCTCCGTCAAGGCGAACGGCGACATCTGGCAGTACCGGCGGTCGGACGGCTGGCAGAAGCTCGGCACGGGCGCCTCCACGGAGCCCAGCACATCCGGGCTCACGCAGCAGCCGGACGGAACCTACAACGCGCACTGGATCAAGGACGGAGTCCTCCAGTACGGCAAGGCGCTCGCGACCGTTCCGAGCAACTCCGGATTCGTCCGCACCTACGGTCAGGGCGCGGACGGGAACGTCTCCATCAAGTCGAACGGCGACGTCTGGCGGTACAACCGCCAGACCGACGAGTGGACCCTTCTGGGCACCGGCGCCAGCACCGAGCCGAGCGCGGCCGGCATCTCCGCGAACCCGGCCGGGACCCTGAACGTCCACTGGATCAAGAACGGAGTCCTGCAGTACGGCACCGCAGCGGCCACCGTGCCGACCAACTCCGGATTCGTCCGCGTCTACGGCCTCGGCACCCGCGGCACGATCGCCGTGAAGTCGAACGGCGACATCTGGCGGTACACCCCGCAGGGCAACGTGTGGGACCTCGTCGGCACCGGAGCCAGCACCGAGCCGAGCGCCGCCGGACTGACCCAGCGGCCGGGCGGGACGTTCGAGATCCACTGGATCAAGGACGGGGTCCTGCAGTACGGCACCCGGCTCGCGACCGTTCCGGAGAACTCCGGGTTCGTCCGCACCTACGGTCAGGGAGCGGATGGGAACGTCTCCGTGAAGGCGAACGGCGACATCTGGTACTACAGCACGGCGCAGAACACGTGGACCAAGATCGGCTCCGGTGCCAGCACCGGCCCCGATGCGGCCGGGATCACCGCCCAGGGAGACGGCGCGCTGAACCCCCACTGGATCAAGGCGAGAACCGACTGCCGCTGATCCGCGCCCGGCGGCCCTCTCCGCCCGCGTCCTGCCGGACCGCGGGCGAGGAGGGCCGCCTCCGCCCTCCCGCCGAGGACGGGCGCCTCGTCCGAGGAGGAACGCGCCACCCCGTCTCGGCGCCCCTCCCCCGGCCTAACGTGGTCACCGCCCGCGCACCCCGTCCCCGCTGCGAAGGAGCCCGGTGACCGCTTCCGAGCAGCCGGCCGCCCCGCGCGGTCTCGTCGAGACGCTGCAGCTGAGCGGTCCCCGCGTGGAGGCGTGGCTGAGGAGCCTCGGCTGGGCGAGCGACGGAGCTCCGCCCCTGCACCTCGCCGGGGACGTGCTCGCCGTCGACGGCTTCCGGCTGAGCCGCCTCTGGCACACACCCGGCACGCTCCGGACCGACCCGCCCCTCCCCGCCCCCGACCGGGCCGAGGTCGACCTCATCGTCCCGGTCGCCGGCGAGATCGTCGTCGACGGCCCTCTCGAGGCCGCTCGTCTGCGGCCCGGCGGGCTCGCCCTCCTCCGACGCGACGACTCCGCTCGGTTCCGGGCGGAGGAGGACTCCGCCTGGCTGGCGCTGAGGACGTCCTGGGGCAGGCTCGGCCTCACGAGCGCACAGTCCGACGGGCCGTCCTGCACCCTGCTCGCCGCCGACAGCTACAGCGGCGCCTTCGTCTCCCTCGTCAACGCGACCCTCAACGCGGACCTCGCGGCGGGCGATCCCGGCTTCAGCGAGCTGCGCCGGGCGCTCGAGGCGACCGCGTCGGCCCTGATCAAGCAGAGCCTGCCGCCCGCCCGTCCGGAGGACGGACTCGAGGGCGTCCTCCTCCGCGCGATCGCCGTCATCGATGCGGAGGCGGGTGACGCGGACTTCACCGCCGGCGTTCTCGCGATGCGGCTCCGCGTCTCGCGGGCGACGCTGGACCGCGCCTTCCACCGCCGGGGCACGACCGTGGCCGCGACCCTCCGCGAGCGGCGCGTGCACCTCGCCGCGTCGCTGCTCGCCGCGAGCCCGTCGCTCTCGCCCTCGGCTCGCGCGGCCGTGGCCGAGCGGGCCGGCTTCCGGACGCTGAGGGCGATGGACCGCGCGCTGAGCCGTTCGCGCGACGTCGACCGCGGCTGATCCGACCGGACATCGGCGTACGCGTCGCTCCAGGATGCACTCGGGATTCGTCGAACCGGTTCGCCTCTCCTCTGGAGTGTCGGGAAATGATCCGGTTAGGCTCTTCACGTTGTCGTCAACATAGTGTTACCGTGAACATTGCCGCGTACGAAGCCGGCACACTCCCTCCCCTCAGCAATGGTGCCGACCCTGGAGCAAAGCGCGATGAAGCCTTTCCTGCGACCACTCGTCCTCGTGACGGCCGTGGCCCTCACCGTCCCCCTTCTGACGGCCCAGTCGGCGAGCGCAGCTCCCTCCGACAGCCTCGTCCTGCGCTACGCGCTCGACGAGACGAGCGGCACGACCGTCGCCGACAGCTCGGGCAAGGGCCGCACCGGCACGCTCGTCAACGGAGCCGCTCCTCGCGGAGCCGCGGGCGTCGCCCTCGACGGGACCGACGACTACGTCAAGCTGCCCGACGACCTGCTCGCGGGCCTGAACTCGATCACGGTCAGCACCGAGGTCCTGGTGAACGCGAACCAGGGCACGCCCTACTTCATCTGGGGCCTCGGCAACACGACGAACGGCGCCGGGAACGGCTACCTCTACACGACGGGCAACGGCTACAAGGCCTCGATCGCCACCGGCAACTGGACCACCGAGCAGACCGTCAACTCCAACGCGAACCTCGCGCGCAGCGTCTGGAAGACCCTCACCTACACGCTCGACGACGCGAGCGACACCGCACGCCTCTACCTCGACGGCACCCAGGTCGCGCAGCAGACAGGAGTGACCATCACTCCCGCCGCGATCGGCAACGGCACCACCACCGCGAACGCGATCGGCCGCTCCGTCTACACGGCGGACAAGACCCTCGCCGGCTCGGTCCGCGACTTCCGCGTCTACAGCACGGCGCTCAGCGCGGCCGACGTCGCGACCCTCCAGGCCCCGGACAGCACGCGCGTCTCCCGCGACTCCGCCGCCCTGGACCTCGGGAGCCTCTCCTCGGTCTCCGCGAACCTCACCCTCCCGACGACCGGCCCCAACGGCTCCGCCATCGCCTGGGCCTCGAGCAACTCCGCGGTCGTCTCGACCAGCGGAGTCGTCACGCCACCCGCGACCGGGGTCGCCTCGGTCGAGCTGACCGCCACGACCACCCGCGGCTCGGCCACGGCCACCCGCACCTTCACCGCCACCGTGCCCGCCAAGGACGTGAACGCCGACGCCCAGAAGGCGCTCGACGCCCTCTCGATCGTCAACTCCGGCGACGTCCGCGGCAACGTGACGCTGCCCGCGAAGGCCGGCTCCTACGACGTCGCCTGGTCCTCCTCGAACACGGCCGTGCTCAGCACGACCGGTGTCGTGAAGCGCCGGTCCGCCGCCACGCCCGTCACACTCACCGCGACGATCGCCGGCACGACCGCGACCCGGCAGCTGCCCGTCACGGTGACCGCGGCTCCCGCGGACCTCGACACCGAGTACGACGCGGGCTACCTCTGGACCCACTTCGCCTCGACCGACTACGAGAAGATCTACTTCGGCTCCAGCACCGACGGTCTGCACTGGTCGAAGCTCAACAACGACAAGGCCGTGCTCGCCAACCTCGGCGGCACCCTCGGCGTCCGCGATCCGCACCTCGTGCGCTCCCCCACCGGCGACGAGTACTGGATCATCGGCACCGACCTGCACGCCGAGGGCACCGCTCCCGGCGGCACCTGGGACCAGACCAACGCGAGCAAGAACCTCGTCGTCTGGCGCTCGACGGACCTCGTGAACTGGAGCGATCAGAGCATCGTCTTCGCCGGCTTCCCCGACGCGGGCAACGTCTGGGCTCCTGAGGCGATCTGGGACGACGCGACCGGCCAGTACTACGTCTACTGGGCCGCCCGCGACAAGACGCTGACCGGCGGGGCCTCCGCCCAGCGCGTCTACGTCTCGACCACGCGCGACTTCGTCGGCTTCTCCACCCCGAAGGTCTGGCTGGACGAGAACCCCGCCGCCGGCGGCGGGAGCCGCGGCAGCATCATCGACACGACCATCGCGAAGGAGGGGGACACGTACTACCGCTTCTCCACCGCCGACTGGCGCACGGTCGTCGACAAGGCCCCGAGTCTCGCCGGCCCCTGGACCCGCGTGATCGGCTTCGGCGAGGAGAAGTCCCGCGGCCTCTCCGACCACCTCGAGGGCCTCACCGTCTACCAGCTGCCCGACGGCCGCTGGGTCGTCATGGGCGACTCGTTCGGCTACTCCGCCTACGTCACCGACACCCTCGCGGACATGCGGTTCACGGCGCTTCCTGTCGGCACCACCGGCGCGAACACGTACTCGTTCTCGAAGCCCTTCCGCCACGGCTCGGTGCTCCGCCTCTCGAGCGCTGAGGAGGCGCGCCTGACGGCCGCCTACGGCACCAGCAGCACCGGCCCCGCCGCGAAGCCGGTCAACGCGGCCGGCGAGATCCTCCGCTACACCTTCGACGGCGGCTCGGGCACCACGGTGCGCGACAGCTCGGGCAACAACCAGAACGGCACGCTGCCCTCGGGTGGCACCTGGAAGGACGGCGCCCTGCAGCTCGACGGCACCGACGACTACGTCAAGCTGCCGAACGACCTGCTCGCCGGAGTGACGGACCTCACCATCCAGTCCGACGTCTGGATCGACCCTGCGCAGGGCGGCGCCTACTTCCTCTACGGCCTGGGCAACACCACGAACGGCGCCGGCGACGGCTACCTCTTCACCTCGGGCAACAACTACCGCACCAGCATCGCGACCGGGAACTACACCACCGAGCAGACCGTCGCCGGCGGCTCGGCCCTCCCCCGCGGCACCTGGGCGCACCTGACGTACACGCTCTCCGGCACCACCGGCACGATCTACCTCGACGGAGTGAAGGTCGCCAGCGGCACCGTCACGACCGACCCGAAGGACATCGGCGGCGGCTCCACCTCGGCGAACTACATCGGGCGCTCGAACTACGACGCCGACAACCGCTTCCGCGGCCAGATCCGCGAGTTCTCGGTCTACAACCGGGCCCTCAGCGCCTCCGAGGTGCTCGCCGCCTCCGGCAACACGTCGGCCCTGGTCGACCTGTCGCTCAGCGGCGACGTCCTGAAGACGGCCCCGATCGTCGACTCGGCGAGCAGGACGGTCACCTTCCCGGTGAAGCCGGGGACCGACCTGACGAAGCTCACCCCGACCTTCTCCACCGCGGCCGGCGTCACGGCGAGCCCCGCCTCCGGCACCGTCCGCGACCTCTCCACCCCGCAGACGGTCGTGCTCACGCCCGCCGCCGGCGGCACCGCGACCACCTGGACCCTGAAGGCCGTCGTCATGAAGTCCCCGGTCCTCGCAGGCCTGAACGCCGACCCGAACATCGCGGTCTTCGGCGACACCTACTACCTGTACGCGACCTCGGACGGCTTCGCCGGCTGGGGCGGCAAGACCTTCTACGCCTGGTCCTCGAAGAACCTCATCGACTGGACCCGCTCGGAGCAGCCCTTCCTGACGCTCGACGGCGCGAACGGCAACGTGCCGTGGGCGACCGGCAACGCCTGGGCGCCGACGATCATCGAGAAGAACGGGAAGTACTACTTCTACTTCTCCGGCGAGAACTCCTCGCTGAACCGCAAGACGATCGGAGTCGCCGTCTCGGACAGCCCGATGGGCCCGTTCACGGCGCAGCCGACCGCGATGATCACCAACGGCGAGTCCGTGCGGTCCGGCCAGGCGATCGACCCCGCCGCGTTCACCGACCCGAAGACCGGCAAGAGCTACCTCTTCTGGGGCAACGGCGACCCGCTCTACGGGGAGCTGTCCGACGACATGCTCTCGATCAAGACCGGCACGATCAAGAAGATCAGCGGTCTGACCGACTTCCGCGAGGGTGCGTTCCTGAACTACCGCGACGGTCTGTACCACCTCACCTACTCGATCGACGACACCGGCTCGGAGAACTACAAGGTCGGCTACGCCACCTCGACGAGCGTCGACGGACCGTGGACCTACCGCGGCGTGGTCCTCGAGAAGGACACCTCGCAGGGCATCCTCGCCACGGGCCACAACTCGATCGTCAACGTGCCCGGCACGGACGACTGGTACATCGCCTACCACCGCTTCGCCATCCCCGGCGGAGACGGCCAGCACCGCGAGACGACGATCGACCGGGTGACCTTCGACAAGACGACCGGGCTCATGCAGAAGGTCGTCCCGACCCTCACCAGCGTCGCCGCGCAGACGATCGTCGACACCGCGCCGCTCGCAGCCTCGATCACGGGGAAGGCGACGGTGGGCAGCACGCTGACCGCCTCCGCCTCCTCCCCGTGGACGGCGACCGGCTTCCAGTGGAAGCGCGGCGGGACCGCGATCAGCGGGGCGACGGCGTCGAGCTACACGCTCACCGCCGCCGACCGCGGAGCGACGATCTCGGTGGCCGTGACCGCCGCGAAGCCGCAGTGGACGCCGGCGACGGCCTCCGCCTCCGTCGGTCCCGTGACCGACTCGGCACCCGCGATCGCCGTGACCACGACCTCCACGACGCGCTGCGCCGCCGGGAAGATCGTCGTCACCGCGACCGCCACGAACCCGAACGCCTTCGCCGCGAAGATCGTGATCGGCACGACGTGGGGCTCCAAGAGCTTCGCCGACGTCGCTCCCGGCGCCACCGTCTCGGCCGCCTTCACCACCCGGGCGACGAGCGTGACCGACGGATCCGCGACCGCCACGGCGACCGCGTTCGTCAACGGGAAGCCGGCCACGGCCTCCGCGACCGCCCCCTACTCCGCGGCCAGCTGCAGCTGACCCGCGGGCACGACCCACACCCATTGAGATCGAGCCGGCGACGACGCCGGCCGGAGAACGGAGAACACCCGACATGAACACCCGATCCCTTCTGATCCGCGGAGCCGCCGGACTGGCCGGAGGCGTCCTCCTGCTCGGAGTCGCCGGAACGGCGTTCGCCGCCGACACCAACTACGGCAGCGACGACGTCGACGTCAACGTCGACATCGCCGACCTCCCCGGGACCGGCGCCCTCTCGATGACCGTCGCCGGCGACTCGACGACCCTGGCCGAGGACGGCTCGGACAACGTCCGCCGCCAGTTCACCGGCACCCTGCCGACCGTCACGGTCACCGACACCCGTGACGCCGAGGACGTCTCCCCCGACTCCGCCTGGTACGTCCTCGGCACCGCCGACGCCTTCACCTCGGCCGACGGCTCCATCATCGGCGCCGAGAACCTGGGCTGGGCCCCGGCTCTCGTCGACGGCGGCGACCTCGGCGAGGTCGCCGCGGGCCAGGTCGTCGACACCGCCATCGACGGCGGCGCCAACGGCCAGGGCCTGAAGAACGAGGAGCTGCTCGCGATCGTCGCCAGCAACTCCCAGCAGGTCAACCCCGAGGGCTCCTGGAGCGCCGACGCCGACCTCTTCCTCCGCACCCCCGTGAACGTGGACGCCGGCGCGTACTCGTCCACCATCACCCTGTCGCTCTTCGAGTGACCCGTCGCGGCCGGGGGACGCACTCCCTCGGCCGCGATCCCACCACGGCCGACGCGGCCGGGCCCGCCCGCCCGGCCGCGTCGTGCTTCCCCCGTGCGACCATGAGGTTCTGATGACTGCTCCGCGCCGCTCCGCCGCTCCCCGCCGCCCGCTCCTCCCCGCGCTGCTCGCGCTGATCGTCGCCCTCCTCGGCGTGGGGGTCGCTCCGGCGGCCGTCGCGGCCGACGGAGCGATCACCTGGGCGGTCAGCCCCTCCACCGACGGCGTCCCCGACAAGCGCGCGTGGGTCGAGCTCGAGCTCGCCCCCGGCGCGAGCGCCTCGGACGAGGCGGTCGTGCGGAACCTCAGCGACCAGCCCGTGACCTTCAGCATCACCAGCGCCGACGGCTACTTCACCGACACCGGCCGCTTCAACATGCTCAACTCGGACCAGGAGTCGGTCGAGGCCGGGCTGTGGATCTCCGCCCCCGAGACCGTGACCGTCGATCCGGGCAGCAGCGGCGTGGTGCCGTTCACCGTGACGGTCCCCGACAACGCCACCCCCGGCGACCACGCCGCCGGCATCGCCGCCTCCGTGCTCTCGCAGGGCACCGAGGCGGGAGGTGCGAACGTCGGAGTGGAGAGCCGCATCGGCTTCCGCGTGATGACCCGCGTGACCGGCGAGGTGACCCCCTCCTTCTCCGTCGAGGACCTGGCCAGCGACTACCGCCTCTCCTGGAACCCGTTCCAGCCCGGCTCCCTCTCGCTCGTCGCCGACGTGGTGAACACCGGCAACGTGCGCCTGCTGCTCGACGGCACGGCGAGCGCCCAGGGCGCCACCGCCCCCGTCGTCGCGGCCGACGCGCCCCAGCAGGAGCTGCTGCCCGGCGACCGGCGCAGCGTCTCGGTGCAGCTCGACGGCATCTGGCCCCTCTTCGGGGTCGGCGCCGACCTGACCATCGCACCGACCGTCGCCGCCGCCGATCAGGAGCCGGTCGCCACCGCTCCCGTGACGGAGTCGATCACGGTCGCCGCCGTGCCGGTCCCGCAGCTGCTCGTGGTCCTCGGCGTCGCCCTCATCCTCGCGGCGCTGCTCGCCGGGCGCTCGCGCTCGCGCCGCCGCATCGCCGCCCTGGTGCAGCAGGCCAAGGAGGAGGGCCTGCGCGAGGGCGCGCGCGTCTCCTCCTGAGCACCCCCTCCGCTCGCTCCCTCCCCCTCCGTGCCGCCGAAGGGACGCCGGGCCGTCGGGGGGACCCGCTACACCGGCTTCCCTCGGCGGTCCAGGGTTCCCTCACCGCGCGGCCATGCGTCAGAGTGAGCGGATGACCACCACCTCCCTGGAGGCGCCGACTCGGCGTCTCGGCCTCATCGCGCTCATCGCGACCCTCGGCGGCCTCCTCTTCGGCTACGACACCGGCGTCATCAACGGCGCCCTCGAGCCGATGTCGGCCGAGCTGGGCCTCACCGCGCTGACCGAGGGGGTCGTCACCAGCTCGCTCCTCTTCGCCGCCGCGATCGGCGCGATCTCGGGCGGACGCCTCGCCGACGCCCTCGGGAGGCGGACCACGATCCGCCTGCTCGCCGTGCTCTTCCTCGTCGGCGCCCTGGTCTGCGTGGTGGCGCCGGGCTTCGGCGTGATGGTCCTCGGGCGGGCGGTCCTCGGACTGGCCGTCGGCGGCGCCTCGGTGGTCGTGCCGATCTACCTCTCCGAGATCTCCCCCTCCGAGATCCGCGGCTCGCTCGCCGGCCGCAACGAGCTGATGATCGTGATCGGCCAGCTCGCCGCCTTCGTGGCCAACGCCGTCATCGGCACCGTCTGGGGCGAGCTGCCCGGCGTCTGGCGGATCATGCTCGCCGTCGCCGCGCTCCCCGCCGCCGCGCTCCTGCTCGGCATGACCCGGGTCCCGGAGTCGCCGCGCTGGATGATCGCGCACGGCCGCCGCGACGAGGCGCTCGACGTGCTCACGACCATCCGGACGCCCGACCTGGCTCATGCGGAGGCGGAGACCATCGCCCGCTCGATCGGCGCGAAGGACGGCCCGAGGATCCCCCTGCTGCAGGCGCTGCGCGAGCGCTGGGCGGTGCGCATCCTGCTGGTCGGCATCGGGATCGGAGTCGCCCAGCAGCTCACCGGCATCAACTCGATCATGTACTACGGCCAGTCGGTGCTGAAGGAGGCGGGCTTCGACCACGACGGCGCGCTCGTCGCCAACATCGCACCCGGGGCGATCGCCGTGATCGGCGGCCTGATCGGGCTGCGGCTCATGCAGACGATGAACCGCCGCACGACCCTCCTGCTCGGCTACTCCCTGACCACCGCGATGCACTTCCTGATCGGCATCGCCTCCGTCGCGCTCCCCGTGGGGAACCCGGCGCGGCCGTACGTGATCCTGGTGCTGGTCGTCGCGTTCGTGGGGAGCATGCAGACGTTCCTCAACATCGTCACCTGGGTGATGCTGTCCGAGATCTTCCCGCTGCGGATCCGCGGCGTCGGCGTCGGCATCGCGATCTTCTGCCACTGGATCACGAACGCGGTGCTCGGCCTGTTCTTCCCCACCCTCGTCTCCGGCGTCGGCATCACCGGAACGTTCTTCCTGTTCGGCGCCGTCGGCCTGCTCGCGCTCGTCTTCATCTGGAAGCGCGTGCCCGAGACCCGCGGCCGCGCCCTCGAGGAGGTCGAGGCGGGCGTCGTCTCCGGCGAGCTCCTGCGCCGCTGACGCCCGCCCTCGGTCTCCGCCTACTGGTAGGTGACGAGGTCGGGGAGGGGGCGGACCTCGGCCATGGTCTCGGCGGGGGTGAGCATGGGCGCGTCCTCGTCGTAGAAGTTCTTCCAGCCCCAGCCGATGCCCTCGGGGGCGCCCTCGTGCAGCGCGTCCCAGGTCGCCTGCTTGTCGGGCTGCGAGCCCTGGCCGTCGACGTGGATGAGGAACTCCAGCTCGGGCCGGTCGCGGCGGATGCTGTCGCGGTCCTGCAGCATCGACAGCCGGAACTGGTGCAGCACGAACATCTTCGGCGGCAGCCCCTCGCTCTGCACCAGGTCGGCCAGCCACTCCGACACGCTGTCGACCTCGGCGGCCGAGACGCGCCCGATCTGCTGCAGCGGCTTCTGGCCGGGCAGCAGGCGCCACTCCGGGTCGAGCGCGAGGCCGACGTTGGGCAGCGACAGGAGGTCCGCGTACTGCTTCGCCTGGGTGAGGAAGTCGGTCAGCCCCGACTGCAGGTCGAGCACCACGTACATCCCCGCCGCCTGCGCCGCGTCGATGTAGGGGCGGATGTCGGCGGCGTCGAGCTCGTTGGAGTAGTCGCCGTCCTTGCCGGGGTCGCCCGCCGCGACCGTGGTGATGATCTCGAGGCTCGGCACGACCTTCTTGTCGGTGAGCGCCCGGTACGGCTCGGCCACCGCCTCCGCCCGCGCGATCGTGGGCTCGAGGCCCTGCTCCCCCAGCACGCCGAGGACGGGAGCGCCCGGAGTGCCGTAGATCGCGACGAAGAGGTGCCCGCCGAACATCCGCTGGCCGCCGCCCGGCAGCTGCCAGCCGCTCGCGGCCGCGCGCACGGCCCACTCGGGCTCGGGCTGGGCGGCGAGCACGGGGCCGAGCAGCAGCGTGCAGGAGGCGTCGGCCTCGGCGATCGCGGTCACGGCTCCGCCCGAGGCGAGCAGGTCGTCGCCGTCGACCACGGTGACGGGCACGCCGGCCGCGCGGGCGGTCGCCAGTGCGGCGACGTCGGCGTCCTGCGCGCGGGCGAGAGCGTGCAGGCCGGTCAGGGCGTCGGCCCGGGCCGGGAGAGCGCCGAAGGGAGCGTCGGAGGCGGTGGACGGCGCCGCGGCGGCGAGGTCGGCGAGCGCCAGGTCGGTCACGGTCACGCCGGACGCGGTGCTGAGGGCGGCCGCGTCGGAGGCGGAGGCGACGACGTCGACGCCCTCGGGCGCGGTGACGTCGCCGATCGCGAGCACGCGGGTCACGCCGAGGCGGGCGAACTCGGCGGCGAGGGCGTCGGAGGTCGGAGCGGCGGAGGACGGAGCGGCGGACGGGGTGGCGGATCCGGGCGCGGAGTCGGACGGGCCCCCCGGATCGGACGGCGTGTCGGAAGCCGTGGATCCCGCGGCCGCGGCGTCCGCGGTCGGGGCGGCCGTCGCTCCGGATCCCGCCGAGCCGACCAGCAGCGGCACGCCCCAGGCGATGCTCACCTGGGCGGCGCGCAGGCGGGACTCGGCGACGTCCTCGACCAGGACGACCAGCGGAGCCGCGGCGAAGAGGGCCGCACTCGCGGCGAGCGCGTCCGGGGCGAGCGCCACCGGCCCGCTCGGAGCCGCGGTGCGGGTGCGGGGCGCCTCCTGCTGAGCGTCGTCCGGAGCGGAGGAGTCGGGCGTGCAGGCGCTGAGCAGCGGGAGCACCGCGAGACCGCCGATCACGACGCTGCGGCGCGAGAGCCCGGAGCGGGAGGGGACGGAACGGGGTGTCGAGGGCATGGCAGGCCTCTCCTCTCGGAGCCCGATCGGGGCTCTCTGGTGCGTGGCTGGTCCTCTCGACTATCGCAGGCCCGGCGGCGGCGAGCGCCGAGGGAGCCGTCCCGGGCGCGCCTCCGACGCCGTCCGGACATGCAGAAGGGGAGCGGCGCCGCAGCACCGCTCCCCTTCGAGAGGCTGGATCAGACCGTGCGGGGAGCCTTCGCGAGGTTGGCCTCGAGCTCCTCGCGGTTCTGCCGCACCACGTAGGCGGGTCGGTCGCGCTCGACGCGCCACGACTCGCTCAGCGGCGTGATCGCGACGGTGTCGAAGCCGATCCGGTCGTAGAGGTCGGTCACGAAGTGGATCGCCTCGGGGTAGTCGCTCGACGTCGCGAGAGCGCGGCGGTCGGGCGTGCCGGCCGGGGTGCCGTCGGTGGTGATGTCGGCGGCCATGATGTGGTTGAACGCCTTGACGACCTTCGACTCCGGGAGGTGCTGCTGGAGCATCTCGCTGGTCGTGGTCTCGCCCTTGTCGAGCGCCTCGATGCGGCCGTCGCGCTCGAAGTAGTAGTTGTTCGTGTCGAGGACGATCTTGCCGGCGAGCGGGGCGACCGGCACCTCCTCGAGGTTCTTCAGCGGCACCGTCACCACGGCGATCTCGGCGGCCTCGGCCGCCTCCTGTGCCGTGGCGGCGCGGGCCTTCGGGCCGAGCTCCGCGATGAGGTCGGCGAGGGTCTCGGGGCCGCGCGAGTTCGCGATGACCACCTCGTCCCCGAGGGCGATGACCGCCCGTGCGACCTGGCTGCCGATGTTGCCTGCTCCGATGATTCCGTACGTCGTCATGCTGAGGAGAACGCGGAGGATGCCCAGGCATTCCGCTCTGCGGCGTTCTCCCACGCCGCACCCAGGTGGGCCCGTGCCTCCAGTAGCCTCGATCCTCGGGCGCCGCTGCCCGAGAAGGAGTCCGTGATGCCGCAGTACGACCTCCCGCTCGACCTCCTCGAGCAGTACGCCCCCGAGATCGCCGAGCCCGCCGGGTTCGCCGAGTTCTGGCGCGACACGATCGCCGAGGCGAGGGCCGTCGCGACCGAGCCGCGCCTCGAGCGGGTCGACGCCGGCTTCGGACTGCTCGACACCTTCGACGTCACCTACTCCGGCTTCGGCGGCCACCCGATCCGCGCGTGGCTGATCCTCCCCCGCGGCGTCGAGGGCCCCCTCCCCGGGCTCGTGACCTTCATCGGCTACGGAGGCGGCCGCGGGCAGCTCGCGGAGTGGACCGCGATGTCGGCCGCCGGCTACGCGCACCTGGTCATGGACACCCGCGGCCAGGGGTCCGGGCACCGCTCCGGAGCGACGCCCGACCCGGTGGGCAGCGGGCCGCACGTCTCCGGCTTCATGACGCAGGGCATCGAGTCGCCCGCGGAGCACTTCTACCGCCGCGTCTTCACCGACGCCGTCCGCGCGCTCGACGTGCTGCGCGCGCACCCCGCGGTCGACGCCTCCCGCGTGGCCGTCTCGGGCGGCAGCCAGGGAGGCGGGATCGCTCTCGCCGTCACCGGGATCCTGGGCCTGCTCGGCGAGTCGGAGTCGGCGCGCGCCGCGATCGTCGACGTGCCGTTCCTCTCCCACATCCCGCACGCCGTCCGGCTGGTCGACACGATGCCGTACGGCGAGATCGTGCAGTACCTGCACACCCACCGCGGCGCCGAGGCGCGCGTGTTCGACACCCTCTCGTACTTCGACGGCACCTCCTTCGCCCCCTACGCGCAGTCCCCCGCGCTGTTCTCGGTGGCGCTCCGCGACGACATCTGCCCGCCGTCCACCGTCTACGCCTCCTACAACCGCTATGCCGGACCCCGCGAGATCCGGGTCTACCCCTTCAACGGCCATGAGGGCGGCGAGGCGTTCCAGATCGGCGAGCACGTGCGCTTCCTGGGGCGCGAGCTGGCGTAGGAGGAGGAGCCGCCCGGTCGGTGGGCGGGGGCGGTGCGCCCCGGCGCATCACCCGATCCGACTCTCGATCATCGCGCTGCCGATGCGGTCCTCGAGGTCGGCCAGCTCGTCGAGGACGTCGCCGACCACCCAGACCTGCCGGGCGCCTCGACGGGCGTCGCTTTGTGACGCCGTGCGTCGCGCTCGGTACCCGTTCGCTGCTCTTCTGGGCACTATCGACTCCATGACCCGCCAGATCCGCTTCAACGCCTTCGACATGAACTGCGTCGCCCATCAGTCCTCGGGCATGTGGCGCCACCCCCAGGACCAGTCCTGGCGCTACAAGGACCTCTCGTACTGGACCGACCTGGCGAAGCTGCTCGAGCGCGGCACGTTCGACGGCATCTTCATCGCCGACGTGCTCGGCACCTACGACGTCTACGGCGGCTCGAACGAGGCGGCGATCCGCCACGGCGCGCAGGTCCCCGTCAACGACCCGATCCTCCTCGTCTCGGCGATGGCCGCCGCGACCGAGCACCTCGGCTTCGGCATCACCGCCGGCACCGCCTATGAGCACCCGTACCCGTTCGCGCGGCGCATGTCGACGCTCGACCACCTGACGAAGGGCCGCGTGGGCTGGAACGTCGTCACCGGCTACCTCCCCAGCGCCGCCCGCAACATGGGCCACGAGGACCAGCTCGAGCACGACGACCGCTACGACGTCGCCGACGAGTACCTCGAGGTGCTCTACAAGCTGTGGGAGGGGTCGTGGGAGGACGACGCGGTCGTCCGCGACCGCGAGTCCGGCGTGTTCACCGACCCGGCGAAGGTGCACGAGATCGGGCACCGCGGCAAGAACTTCACCGTCCCCGGCATCCACCTCTCGGAGCCGTCGGTGCAGCGGACCCCCGTCATCTACCAGGCGGGAGCGTCGCCGCGCGGCATCCGCTTCGCGGCGGGCAACGCGGAGGCGATCTTCGTCGCGTCCTCGACGAAGGCCGGCCTGAAGGCGACCGTCTCGCGCATCCGCGACGCCCTCGAGGCGGCCGGCCGCGACCGCTACTCCGCGAAGATCTACACGCTGCTGACGATCATCACCGCCGAGACCAGCGAGGCCGCGCACGAGAAGCACCGCGACTACCTCTCCTACGGGAGCGAGGAGGGGGCGCTGGTCTTCATGTCGGGCTGGATGGGCATCGACCTGTCGCAGTACGACCTCGACGAGCCGATCGGCAACGTGAAGAGCAACGCGATCCAGTCGGCCGTCGCCAACTTCCAGGAGGCGAACGAGGACGGCTCGGAGTGGAAGGTCCGCGACATCGCCAAGCTCAGCGTGATCGGCGGGCTCGGCCCGTTCGTCGTCGGCTCGCCCGCAGAGGTCGCCGACCACCTCCAGGAGTGGGTCGAGGAGACCGACGTGGACGGGTTCAACCTCGCCTACGCGATCACGCCCGGCACCTTCGAGGACGTGGTGGAGTTCATCGTGCCGGAGCTGCGCCGCCGCGGCGCGTACCCGGAGGAGTACGTCAAGGGCAGCCTCCGCCAGAAGCTGCACGGCCGCGGCGACCGGCTGCCGGAGGAGCACCTCGGCGCCGGCTTCCGCTACGCGCCGGCGGCGGTCTGACGACAGGGGGCGCCGGGTGGCCGGTGGGGGCGGGGGTCTCCATAGGCCGCTCCGCGGCCGCGCCGGACGCACGAGCACCCCGCCGCGATGCGCGACGGGGTGCTCGTGACGTGCGGAGGGGCTCAGCCCTCGAAGGTGGCGTCGAGCGTGATGTCTACTCCGGTGAGCGCCTTGCTGACGGGGCAGGTCTCCTTGGCCTCGTCGGCGGCCTTGAGGAAGGCGGCCTCGTCGATGCCGGAGACCTCGCCGCTCACGACGAGCTTGATGCCGGTGAGCTTGAATCCGCCGGCCGAGTCCGGGCCGAGCGAGACGTCGGCGCGGACGTCGAGCGCCTCGACGGTGCCGCCGGCCTGGCCGAGGACGGCCGAGAACTGCATCGCGTAGCAGGCGGAGTGGGCGGCCGCGAGGAGCTCCTCGGGGCTGGTCGAGCCGTTGGCGTCGTCGGCGGCGCGCTTGGGGAACGAGACGTCGTAGGTGCCGATCTTCGAGCTCGAGAGCTCGACCTGGCCCTCGCCGGTCTCGAGCGAGCCGTTCCAGGCGGTGCGTGCGGTACGAGTGGGCATGAGTCCTCCTTGGGGGGCGGGGAGAACCGTAGAACGATCGTTCTCCCCTGATGCGCCGAGCCTAGGTGGAACGCGCGGCGTCCTGCAACCACCGGCCTCGGACCCTCGGCGAGATGCCAGTCCGGCGCGCCTCCGTCGGCGTGTCGCGTACGGGAGCGGCCTATCGCGGAGGAGAGGACGGGGCCTCGGTTCAGTGCACGAGCTTCAGGCCGACGACGCAGCCGACGATCCCGAGGACCAGCAGCGTGCGCACGAGCGAGAAGCCCTCGCCGCCGAAGAACATGCCGTAGAGCACGGTCAGCGAAGCGCCGATCCCGACCCAGACCGCGTACGCGGTGCCGGTGGGCAGCTCGCGCATCGCGTAGGCGAGGCCGGCCATGCTCGCGACGACGCCGACTCCGAAGACGACCGACGGGCCGAGCCGGGTGAACCCCTCCGACTTGCCGAGGGCGGTGGCCCACACGGCCTCGAGGACACCGGAGAGGATGAGGACGATCCAGGACATGACAACTCCTACGAGTCAGTCTTGTCGCGTTCCGGGTACTGCTCCCTCGTCCGGTCGCCGTCATCGGCTCCGGACAGTCTGCCCGTGCGCGCTGGGCAGGCCCTGGGCAGCGCGCGGCGGGGGCGGAGCCGCCGCGACCGCGACTCCGCCCGCCGCCGTCAGCGCGGCTGAGTCGGGTTCGTCGGCACTCCGTGCGAGGGCGGATTGATCGGCGGACCGGACGTCGCCGGCGAGACCGGCGATCCGGACGACGAGCGGGACACCTCGGGCAGCGACTCCGGCACGCTGCCTGCCGGCTCCGCTCCCCCGCGCAGCTGCTCGAGACGCGAGTGCAGGATCGTCGTCACCGGCAGGCGGTGCCCGTGCGCCTCCTCGTAGGCGAGCAGCGCGCCGAGGCCGGCCTCGTCGAGCGGGCGGATGCGCTCCGCGAGCGTGCCGAGCGGGATGTCGTTCCAGTCGGGGAGCGGCATCTCCTCGCGGGAGGGTGTGTCGGTCATTCGTGCTCCTTCCGTTCCCTCCATCCCACGCCTCGGACGGCCGTCCGCCCAGGGGCTTGACCGGTCGCGGGGCGAACGGGGCTCGGCCGAGGGAGGACGGTCGGATGGTGCAGCCGGCCCATCCCCCGCCGGATCAGGCGGTGCGGCGGGAGGAGCGGCGGGTCGCCAGGTGCACGAGGACTCCGACCACGAGGAGGATCCCCGCGTAGAGCCAGACGATCGGGTCCTGCTGGCTGAGGAGCAGCACGCACGAGGCGACGCCGAGCACGGGGATCGCCGTCCACACGCGGAAGTGGTCGTGCTCGACCTTGTCGCGCCGCAGCACGAGCACCGAGACGTTCGTGCTGATGAACACCAGCAGGAGGAGCAGCACCACGGTCTCGGCGAGGGTCGCCAGATCGCCGACCAGAGTCAGGAGGCACGCCGCCAGCGTGGTCACCGCGATGGCCACCCACGGCGTCCGGCGCTTCGGCAGCACGTGGCCGAGCACGTCCGGGAGGAGGCCGTCCTTCGCCATGCCGTAGGTGACGCGGCTCGCCATGATCATGGTCAGCAGCGCTCCGTTGGCGACCGCGACGAGCGCGATCAGGCTGAACAGCCATGCCGGCACCCCGGCTCCGCTCGCCGTCACGACGTCGAGCAGCGGGGCGGAGGATCCGGACAGCTCGTCGGCGGGCAGCGCGATCGAGCTCGCGAGGCCGACCAGGACGTACACCGCGCCGGCCGTCAGCAGCGAGCCGAACAGCGCGCGCGGGTAGACGCGGCTGGGGTCGCGGATCTCCTCGGCGATGTTGGCCGAGGTCTCGAAGCCGACGAAGGAGTAGTACGCGATGATCGCCGCGCCGAGCACCGCCAGCGCCGGCGCCTGCTCGGAGCTGAGCTCGACCGTGCGGGCGAGGTCGCCGCCTCCGCCCGCCACCAGCAGCGCGACGCATCCGATCACGATCAGCAGGCCGCCGACCTCGATCACGGTCATCACCGTGTTGCTGAGCAGCGACTCCGCGACTCCCCGCGCATTGAGGCACGCGACGAGGATCAGGAAGACGATGGCCGTCGGCACGGTCGGCACGTCGAGGAAGGTGCCGAGGTAGTCGCCGGCGAACGCGAGCGACAGGCCGGCCGCGCTGGTCACTCCGGCCGCGAGCATGGCGAAGCCGACCAGGAACGAGACGATCGGGCGCTTGAACGCCCGCTGCGCGAACACCGCCGCGCCTCCCGCCTTCGGGTACTTCGTCACCAGCTCGGCGTAGGAGCCGGCGGTCAGCAGCGCGAGGCCGAGCGCGAGCAGGAGGGGCATCCAGACGGCACCGCCGACCTCCGCCGAGAGCGTGCCCATGAGGGCGTAGATGCCCGCGCCGAGGACGTCGCCGAGGACGAAGAAGTAGAGCAGCGGGCCGGTGATGCGGCGGCGCAGGGAGGTGCCGCCGGCCTCTCCGGTCGCGGGGGCGTCGCTCGTGGTGGCCATGTCGTCCTCTCGTCGCGCGCTCGGGAGCGAGCACGACGGGCCACGCTAGGGAGGAGGGGGCCGGGAGGTCGAGAAGGTTGACCGGGCGGGGGACGCGCCCGGCCCGCAGGCGCCCGCTCCGCAGACGCCCCGTCCCGCGCGTGTAGCGCCCCCGACCCCGCCCGGTCAACCTTCTCGATCTCCTCGCCGACCTCCTCCGCCTCCTGGCGCGACTCGTGGTGGCTCAGCGGGACCTGGGCGTGGGCGATGCGGTTGTGCCAGCCCTGCTCGTCGGAGTAGGTCTCGATGGGGAGGACGGTCGTGGTGCTCATGGTGCTCCTTCGTGGTGGTCCCTCCATGGCACCTCGCGCCCCCCGCCGCTCGGGAGAGGGTTGACGCGAGCCCGTGTCTCGAGCAGGACCAAGGCGTCTCGGCGGTCCAGCAGCGAGCGGCGGCGGCGCGGCGGGTCAGGGCGAGACCATGCCGCCGTTCACGTTGAGGGTCTCGCCGGCGACGAAGCTCGACTCGGCGGACGCCAGGAACACGTAGGCCGGGGCCTGCTCGGCGGGCTGCGCGGCACGGCCCATCGGCGACTCGCTCGAGCCGAAGTCGGGCAGGCTCTCGGGGTCGACGCCGCCGCTCACCTGCAGGGCGGTCCACGTCGGGCCGGGCGCCACGACGTTCACGCGGATGCCCTTCGCGGCGAGCTGCTGCGCAAGGCCCTTCGAGAGGTTGTTGATCGCGCCCTTCGTCATCGCGTAGTCGAGGCGGTCGGGGGCGGGCTTGTGCGCCTCCGCCGACGCCGTGTTGATGATCGTGGCGCCCGCGGGCAGGTGCGGGAGGGCCGCGCGGATGATCCGGAACGGAGCGAAGACGTTGACCGCGAAGGTCGCCTCGAACTGCTCGTCGGTGATGTCGAGCAGGTCCTCCTTCCAGATCTGCTTCCCGGCCACGTTGACCACCGCGTCGAGCCCGCCGAGGCCCTCGACCGCCTCCGCCACGAGCCGCGTGCAGTACTCGGCACTCGTGAGATCGCCGGGGATCGGCACGGCGGTGCGCCCCTCCGCGCGGATCAGCCCGATCACGTGCTGCGCGTCCTCCTCCTCGCTCGGGAGGTAGGCGAGGGCGACGTCGGCCCCCTCGCGGGCGAAGGCGATGGCCACGGCGGCGCCGATCCCGGAGTCGGCTCCCGTGATGAGCGCGCGGCGACCCGCGAGCCGACCGGTGCCGCGGTAGCTCTCCTCGCCGAGGTCCGGCACCGGGGTCATCCGCGACTGCAGCCCGGGCTCGGGCTGCTGCTGGACCGGCGGAGTCACGTCCGGGTACTGGGTGGCGGGGTTCGTGAACGTGTACTGGTCGGGCATGGCTCCTCCGTCCGCGGCACCCGGATCGGGCCGCTCCCCTCCATCCCAGGCGAGCCGCGCCTCCGGGGCCACCCCGTGCACGGGCGGGCGGCGCTGTGGTAGCCGGCGCCGCGCCTGCTCGGAGGACCGGCACGGCGACCCGGACGTGCCGGTGCCCCCCTCCGCGGATGAACACCGGACGACAGTGGGCTCCCCCACGCGCCGACGCCGCGCGGGCGTGCGAGGCTTGATGGTCGTCCCCCTCCCGCCCGCCCCCGACCTCAGGACACCGTGAACCCTCAGGACACCGCGAAAGCCCCCGCCTTCCCCTGGATCGGCCTGCTCACGCTCGCCGGCGCCGTCTTCGTCTCCGTGACGAGCGAGTTCCTCCCGACCGGGCTCATCCCCGACATGTCGCGCGACCTCGGGGTGAGCATCTCGCTCACCGGCCAGCTCGTCACGATCTTCGCCGCGACCGTCGTCGTCGCGACGACTCCGCTGACCCTGGTGACCCAGCGCTTCTCGCGCAAGAGCCTCCTCCTCGTGGCGCTGTGCACCATCGCGGTCGCCAACGTCCTCGCCGCGCTCGCCCCCACCTTCGGGCTGCTCATCGGCGCGCGCATCCTCGGCGGGCTCGCCCACGGCCTCTTCTGGGCGATCGTCGCCGCCTACTCCGCGCACCTCGTCGCTCCGGAGCAGCTCGGCCGCGCGACCGCGATCACGGCGGGCGGCGGATCCGCGGCCTTCGTCCTCGGCGTCCCCCTGGGCACGGCGCTCGGGCACGCGTTCGGCTGGCGGCCCACCTTCGCGATCCTCGGCGGCGTCGTGCTCGTGCTCGCGCTGATCGTGGTGAAGTTCCTGCCCGCGGTCGACCACCACATCCCGCTGCGGACCGGCGAGATCCGCCTGCCGGCGCGGAAGGACCGGACGCTCCCCCGCATCATCGGCGTCTGCGTCGTCATCCTGCTGGTGCTGATCGGCCAGAACACCCTCTCGACCTACATCACGCCCTGGCTCGAGAACGCCTCCTTCGCCCCCGACACGGTGCCGCTCGTGCTCTTCGCGTTCGGCGGCGCAGGGGCGGTCGGACTCGTCCTGGCCGGCTTCGCGACCGACCGGTTCCCCCGCTCGGGCTTCGTGGTCGCCGCGATCGCGGTCGTGCTGGCGCTCGCGGGCCTGGCCGTCGCCGCGGGCACCGGTGCCGCCACGGCCGTGGTCGTCGCCGCGGTGATCTGGAACATCGCGTTCGGCGGCATTCCGGCGATGCTGCAGACCCGGATGCTGCGCACCTCCTCCTTCCAGCTGCGGAGCCTCGCCGCGGCGCTCCAGACGACGGCCTTCAACATCGGCATCGGCGGCGGCGCGGTCGTCGGCGGACTGGCGATCGACGCGAGCGGGCTCGACGTGCTGCCGTGGGTCGCGATCGTCATCGTCGCGGTGGGGCTCGTCGTCAGCCTGATCGTCGACGCCCGGGCGACGGCGGCGGTGCGGGCGGAGGCGGTCCCTACTCGCTGATCGTGTTCACAACGGAGGAAGAACGCGTTCCGGCGCGCGCTGATCCGCGTGTTCACGGTCGAGCTGGAACGTTCTTCCTCCGTTGTGAACACGGCGGCCTCCGGCCTCGTGAACGCAGCGGCGTTCCTCCGGCGCGAACACCGGGATGTCGTCCGCACGGCCGACGCGGCGCCGCGGGGAGCAGGGGATACGGTCGAGGGATGAGAGACGGAACCCGATGAGCCCGAGCACCCTCGAGCCGCCGCTGACCCTCCCCTACTACGGGGCTCCGCCGATGGCGGCGCTCCGCCGCTTCTTCGGCAACTACCTCCGCTTCCGCGGGAGGGCGAGCCGGGCCGAGTACTGGTGGATCATCCTCCTCGGCAGCGTCCTCACAGGGCTGCTGCAGCTGGCCGACGGCGGTCCGTGGCGCCTCGACTTCACGTTGACGCCGTACCCGAGCGGCGCGCCATTCCAGACCTTCTGGGTGTCGCTCGCCGCGAGCGCGATCGCCCTGGCGACGTTCCTCCCGTCACTCTCGCTGATCTGGCGACGACTGCACGACGTGAACCGCAGCGGGCTCTGGATCCTCGCGATCCTCGTGCCGATCGCCGGCTACGTGTTCCTGCTGATCCTGTTCGTGCTGCCGCCGCGGCCGGAGGGCGCGCGGTTCGACTGACCGGCGGACGCGTCGGCGGCGGAGTGCCGGACCCGGCCGACGAGTCGGCAGTGCGGCTCGCCTGCCGCCCGCAGGACGACGCCCGTTCTCGCATCAACCGCAGGAACCGTGATGCGCCCGAGCCCCAGGGTCGTGTAACCGGCTTCCTTCTCACCGGTGACCCTGGACGTGCCGATCGCGAGACAGATCACTGACCAAGCGAGAGCGGCGAAGAACAGCACCAGCGGCACGAAAAGGGGCAGACGCGATCCCGGAGGAAGGACCGCGAACCCGACGAAGAGCCAGATAGAGGCGATCGCCTGGGCGAGAGTTCCCCACCCGGTGCTGAGAACACGTGTAAGCGCAGACCGCCCGGGCAGCACTTCCACCCTCTCCGGCACCAGCGCAGGTACCCTCTCCGCCCCCGACATCATGCGCCCTCCGTCGGCGGCGCCAGGGCGACAGCGCCAGCGGCGCGCGCATCAGCCCGCTGCACCGCCCGATAGACCGTCGACCGCGCGACCTCGAACTCCGCCGCGAACTCGGCAACAGTGCAGTTCCCGGCACGATGCTCTGCGACCAGATGCGCCTCGATCTTCGGCGACAGCTTCGGCTGACGGCCAGGCAGACGCCCCTTGGCCTTCGCGACCTTCATCCCCTCACGAGTGCGGGCACGAATCAGATCCCCCTCGAACTCCGCGACCATCGCGAGCACGTTGAACAGCAGCCGGCCGATCGGATCCTCCGGATCGTGGACCAATCCCCCGATGCTGAGCTTCACCCCGCGGCGGGTCAGCTCATCAACGATGTCGCGAGGGTCTGTGATGGACCGCGCGAGCCGGTCGAGCTTCGTCACGAGCAGAGTCGATCCGGCGTCGCACGCAGCCAGCGCCTCTCGTAGCGCGGGACGCTCGCGGTTCCGGCCGGTTGGACCCAAGTCGACGTAGATCCGATCGGATGGGACGCCGGCCGCCCGGAGCGCGTCGCGCTAAGCGGTCGCATCCTGCTTGTCGGTTGAGACGCGGGCGTATCCCACGAGCGACCGTGCGCTCAGTGTGTCAGTTGACGCCCCATCATCGGGCATCTCATCGGGCGGGTCTATTGCGACAAACAGCGCCGCGAGATTCCGGTCTCATGCGCGGCCATCCTGGGCGGCCGGATGACGACCCCTCATCGGACGCCGGACGCATCGACGCACTAGCCCTCCGAGGCTCACGCCGCACTACCGTCGAATGCGCCCGCCCAAGGCTCCCCTAATCCAGTAAGGGGGTGTCCTGCCCGCAGCACGGTGAGGGTGGCAGCCCGTTCGAGCCGGGCCGGGTCAGAGGAGCCTCGCGCTGCGGGCGCGAGGCTCCCGCTCGACGCGGAGAGCGATTCCCTATCGGTACGCATGTCCAAATCCTCGCGCATCGAACAGGGGCCGGAGAGGCTCCTCGACGCCGGAGCGGCTGTCCTCATCTACTCCGGAGGTGTCCGTTAGGGGGACTTGGGTTCAGCCGGTCGTTGCAATACCACCGTGAGTCGGAGTGTTGGCGATGGGATCGAAGTTGAAGCAGCGTGCCCGGGGTGGCGCGGTTCTGGGAGCTGCCGAGGGAAGGGTCGAGTCGGTCGGCGGCCCGTGATGCTGTCGGCGTGCCGGTGAAGAGCCGCTCAACGGAGCAATCAGCTGCTTTCCGTCCGTCGCCTCGCAGGGGGTGTCTGCTCGGATCTTATGCTTGATTCGTCACATTGTTTAGTGGTTCAGTATCGCGTCGACGTTTTCGGTCGTTCCGTATCCCACCATTCGATGAGGTTGGCGTGCAAGATTAGCGCGAAGGCTTCGACTGCAAGGTCGCCTCCGGTGGTCAGGGAATCGATTGCGGCAGGGTCCCACTGGTCGAGATTCACTACCTCGTCAGTGGAGGTGGGTGTAGCTCGAATGGTTGTGTCAACGCTCCATCCGTTTGAGCTGTGGGTTGCGGTAGCCGCGATGACGTCGTACGGGGTGGAGTAGTGGCGGCGCATCCACCCCACGACGTCGGCGAGGTCGCGGGTGTCGGTCAATCGTTCTCGATCGGGGTGTAGACGGGGCATCCGGTCCCGTAGGGCGGTTGGATGATGGGTGCGGCGGTGGTGCTGGTGGTAGATCGGGTGTTTATGGTGCTGTCGATTTTGTAGGCGTTGACGATGCCGATGGGGTTAGCGAGGGGATCGGAGCCGTTGTAGGCGTTATATCCGAAGAGAACGAAGTAGACGGGTGTGCAGTTCGCGTCGTAGAGCGTCTTAGAGCCTGAGCTCCCGGGTGCGTAGAGGCCGTAGCTGAGTGTCTGCTAAATATCGAAGTTGGTGTCCGCGTCAAAGTGGCCGCGAGCGATGATGTGATTCAGTCCGAACCGGGAATTTCCGCAACGCAGCGGCAAGTCCCCCTGGTCGTTGCTGTAGCTGCCGAGCGAGTGGTCGTATGTCTGTCCGTCGCAGGAATGAGTGTTCAGTCCTGGTACGTCAGCCTGAGCGGCAGGTGCGACAACCGTACCCAGGACGAGCGCAACGAACACCGTGGCGATTTTGCCAGCGGACCGATTTCGTGAGGTGTGCATGACTATTACGACCTTCATCCAAGTCCCCGCGCTCACCCCTTGTGAGCGGTCGTCGTGCACGTCTAGGTCTACTCCGCATAGCTCGGCAATACAACCCTGGGTGTTGCCGACACCCGGGCTTGGCAGCGGGACACGCATGCCCTTCGAAGATCATCAGTGGGACAGTGTTCGTGGCAGCGAGCTGCAAGTTGGCGTCTGCGGGAGGGCCGTTCCCCGCACCAGCCCGGCGCGCGGGATGCGCCGCGCGCGGGCGCGGGCGGCAGCGTTCCGCAGGACAGCCGCTCGCGGCCATCACTGCTACTGCAGCGACCAGCGCCAGTTCCGAGCGCAGTAGGAACATCCCGCGCTGATGTCCTCCGGCCCGAACGTCGGAGTAATGATCGACGGTGCGAGCTTCACCGCCACAGGCTTCGCGGGACGATACCGCCGCCCGCAGACGTCTAGGCGCCCGGCCAACCATCCCCATAAGGGACGCCGCCTGCCGACGAGAGATCCGGCTCAACGGTCTCGACGACGCACTCTCGACACGCGTACAGGGATTCCAACTCCGGGCTTCGCTGGCATGTACCCGTAGTTGTCCGCCCACAGCTCCGGCTCGCTCGCGCGGTCGATCCAACGCAGCGAGTACACCCGACCCCGGACGTCGACCGAACCTCCGAGTAGTTCATCGAAGACCGACTCATCACCCAGCTCGAAACCGTCCTCGTACGGCGGGCCCACGCGCGGATGGGATTCATCGAAAGCAGGCTCATAGAAAAACGTCCACGCGATCCCCCATCGCGGATCACTCAGCTCCCGCCTCCACCACGGGCCGCTGGCCGCGAGGTGAGCACCGACCTGCACCGAGAAGTAGCCCGCTAGCTCACCCTCGAATGACGCCTCAGCGACAGCCTCGCGAAACCGCTCGAGCTCAGGACGCAACTGCGGCGAATCGCGCTTACTCGAGTGGAAGAACATTCGCTGACGGTACTGCGCCGAACACGCCACAGCCACCAGGCTGCTCAGTGGGTGACCGGCCACCCATCCGCATACGGGATGCTTCAACTTGCCGATGGTGCTTAGGCTCCAGTCGTGGACTCTCCGTTTCGACACCATCGACAGGCAGGCATCATCAGTCCCGCCTCAACGCTTGACCTGCCCGCATCGATCACCTGCTCCACGTACTACCGTCCTCGCGCCGGCAGCAACGACGACGCCTTCGCTGATCGGATCGTGATCGAGCGGTGCGACGGCATGTACTTACTCGAAGGCCCTTCGCTGAGTTATCCCAACCTGCAACTGAAACTCGAGTACTCCGGGGAGGCTCCGGAAGGTCACTTCGTCAGCGTCAACGTCTCCGACCTGCGTGGGAACCGGCTGCTGCGAACGCTGTACCAGTACGCGAACGCGGACGCTCTGCGCAACGACCTCGGAGGCGGGCACGGCTTCACTGGCCTCAACTACTTCTACCGCGACGGAGCGGAACTGCAGTACTGGTGCAGCG